>CABSUD010000060.1:0-6851 GCA_902480795.1 uncultured Collinsella sp.
ACAGGCGTCAAGGATGCCCTTGACCGCATGATCGTATGTGACGACATCATTGCCAACTACGATCGTCATTGGCGCAACTTCGGCCTCGTGCGAAACGTAAACACGCAAGCTTGCAGACCTGCCCCCATCTTCGATTCGGGCTCATCGCTCTGGTGCAACATATCACTAGAGGAGCTTAGGGCGGGAGAGCACAGTTTTACCAGCGCACAATTTCATTCAAGCCCCGCCAAACAAATGTTGCTCGTCGAGGACATGGGCTGGTTTGACGGCGACAAACTCGAAGGCTTCGTTGACGAGGCAATCGAGATTCTTTCCAGAAACGACGCGCTCACGGCAAGGCTGCCATATCTAAAAGAGGCGCTAACGTGGCGCCTCGAAAGAATGATCGACATCGCTGAATGGAGTTAGCGAGGCAGCATTGCCCCGCCAACTTCCCTACCTCCCGCGCAGGGCCTTGAGCTTGGCCAGGGCATCGGGGCTCAGGCGACTGCCCAGAGTCATCTTGATCTGCGGAGCTTCCTCTGCCTCGTGAACGTCGTTATCGATCTGTTTAATCTCGTCTACCAGCATACGGCTCGAGATGCGCGTAACGCCCTTGCCCATGACGACGGCCTGGATCGTGCCGTCGCTCGATACCACGGAGCACGCGCGACCTTCCTCACGTGCCTCGATGCAGAGCTTCTGCACCACGGTGTCGGCAGAGACGCCCGTCGGCGAAAACTCAATGCGCACGCCACGGGCCGGCAGGTTGGGGCGCTCGCTGGAGATATTGCCCGCGCCGTCAAACACGATTACGGCCTCGTAACGGCCCTGGGCAAAGGCGGCGACGTCGTTGATGAGGGCGGTGCGCGCCATATCGTGAACGTCGCTGGAATACGGATCGTCGGAATGGTCGTACACGAGCTTTTCGTAGCGCGGCGTGCAGTGGATCACGTTGTAGCCGTCGACCACCAGCAGCTCGGGCTTGTTGGAGTGCACCGTCGAGACCGGGTCGGCGATGGCCTGCGCAAACGCATTGCCGCCCACGCCATAGGTCGCGGCCGAAACAATCGGCTTGGCCGAGCCCTCGCCAAAGCGCTTGGCCTTGGACTTGGCACGGTTCTTTTTGGACATGCGCTACTCCTCCCCCATGAGCTCGCCGGCGTTGCGGCGCAGCCACTCAAAGCACAGCGCCGTGGTCGCCTGGGCAACATTGAGGCTCTCGGTCATGCCGCGCTGGGGAAGCTTGGTCAAAAAGTCGCATTTCTCGAGCACCAGGCGCGAGATGCCGTCGCCCTCGGAGCCCATGACGAGCGCCACGCGGCCCTCGAAGGGAGCATCCCAGCAACTGCCTTCGGCGTGCTCGGAGGCACCGCCCACCCAAAAGCCAGCGGCCTTAAGATCGTCGAGCGCACGGGCGATGTTGGGCACCTGCGCGATAGGCAGATGCATGACGGCGCCGGCAGAAGTCTTATAGCTGCCGACGGTCACACCGGCGGCGCGCTTGTTGGCAATGATGGCGCCTGCCGCGCCCACGACCTCGGCAGAGCGCACGATCGCACCAAAGTTGCCATCGTCGGTCACATGGTCGAGCACGATGACGAGCGCCGGACCGTCGCCCGCGCGGTCGAGGATGTCGGCGACATCGGCATAGGGGAAGTTGCCAACCTCGAGCGCAATGCCCTGGTGAGCGCCATGGCTCGACAGCGCATCGAGCTGCGCGCGTGGAACGAACTTAATGCGGACGCCCGCGGCGTTGAGGTCATCGACCAGGCGCGACAAGGCGGCATCGCGCTCCCCGCCCTCGGCAATGAGCGCGCACTTGATGGGAAAACCAGTGCGTAGCGCCTCGGCGGCAGCACGACGACCTTCGATAAACTCGCCCTTGGGAGCCTGGACAGCGTCGCGGTTGCGATCGCGCTGCGGACGTGCGGCCTGGGTGCGATCGCGCTGGCCCTTGGGAGCGGCAGCGCGATCATTGCGGCGAATCGGACGCGAGCCAGAAGCAGCCTGCTTGCCGCCACGAGGCGCACGCTTGCGATTGTCGGCCATAAAGCGACCTCCTTTAAATACTTTTCAAACAGGACAAAAGAAGCGACCGCTTAAGACGAATAGCTCAAGCGGTCGGTACGGGTTTTCCAAGTGCCCGAGATTGCCGTGAAAGAGGAGCGACGCGTACTTGAGTACGCGAGCGACGGTTTGAACGGCAAGGTCGGGTGCTTGGGAAACCCGCGGGGATTAGAGAGATTTGATACGGGTGCCGGCGGCGGTATCCTCAATGGTGAGGCCCAGGTCCTTGAGCTGGTCGCGGATGGCGTCGGCCAGATCCCAGTTCTTGGCGGCACGGGCCTCGGCGCGGGCCTCGAGAATCTTGGCAGCAGCCTCGTCCACGTCGTCGCCCGTATAGGCGACCAGACCGGCGGCAACGCCCAGCAGACCCAGCGGCAGCTCGACCTTGGGCTCGGGAAGCTCAACGCCAAACGTATCGAGCAGCTCGGCCAGCGTATCGGCGGCAGCCAGGACTGCGGCCTTGTCGGCAGCATCGCCCGCCTGCTCCAGGTACTGGTTGCACTCGGTCACAAAGCCAAAGACGGCACCCATGGCACCGGCGGTGTTAAAGTCGTCGTCCATGCACTCCTTAAAGGTGGCACGGGTCTCGGCGGCCTTGGCGGCAAACGCCTCGGATGCTGCCTCATCGGCATCGGCCGTCGCATGGTTCGCGGCCCAGCGCAGGTTCTCGACCGTACCGGCGATACGCGTGAGCGAGTTCTCGGCACCCTCCAGGCGCTCCCAAGAAAAGTCGAGCGGCGAGCGATAGCTCGTCTGCAGCATCAGCAGGCGCAGGGCGGCAGCGGAGTGCTGCTCGAGGACCTCGGCCAGCGTAAAGAAGTTACCAAGCGACTTGGACATCTTCTCGCCGTCGACCAGCAGCATGCCCGTGTGCATCCAGGTGTTGGAGAAGCCCTGGTGCCAGGCGCAGGTGGCCTGGGCGCACTCGTTCTCGTGATGCGGGAAGGCAAGGTCGGAGCCGCCGCCGTGGATGTCGATCGGAGTACCCAGGTAGCGATGCACCATGGCGGCGCACTCGGTGTGCCAACCGGGACGGCCCTCGCCCCAGGGGCTCGGCCAGCTGGGCTCGCCGGGCTTGGCGGCCTTCCACAGGGCAAAGTCGAGCGGGTCGTTCTTGTCCTCGTTCTCCTCGATGCGCGCGCCAACCATAAGGTCGTCGATGTTGCGGCCCGAGACCTGACCATAGTTGGGATCGCTGCGCACGGCAAAGTACACATCGCCGTTATCGGCTGCGTAAGCGTGGCCCTGCTCGATAAGCGTCTTGATCATGGCGATCATGGGGCCGATCTCCTTGGTGGCGCGGGGGCGCACATCGGGATCGAGCACGTTGGCGGCGCGCATGACGCCGATGAACTTGTCCGAGAACTCCGTCGCGACCTCGGCGGCAGTGCGGCCCTGCTCGTTGGCGCGCTTGATGATCTTGTCATCGACATCGGTGAGGTTCTGGGCGAACGTGACCTCGTAGCCGCTCGCGATGAGCCAGCGACGAATCACGTCAAAGCTGATGAACGTGCGGGCATTGCCGATGTGGATGTTGTCGTAGACCGTGGGGCCGCACACGTACATGCGGACCTTGCCGGACTCGATGGGCTGGAACTCTTCCTTTTTATGGGTAGCGCTGTTGTAGATACGCATTCGTTACTCCTTAACGGTTTTCTGTAGCAGGCAGACGGCCCAGGCGCCGATTCCCTCGCCCTGGCCTTCCCAACCGAGCTTTTCGGTCGTAGTGGCGGCGACGCCCACGTTTTCGACGTCAACGCCCAGGGCATGGGCAAGGTTGGCGCGCATGGCATCGCGGTGCGGGGTGATCTTAGGCTGCTGGCAGGCAATGGTGCAATCGGCATCGACAAACTCGAAGCCCAGCTCGCGCGCGTAGTCCATCACGCGAGCGAGCAGCACCATCGAATCGGCACCCTCATAGGCGGGGTCGGTATCGGGGAATAGCTTGCCAATGTCTCCCCCACGGCAGGCGCCCAGAATGGCGTCGGCCAAGGCGTGCGCGAGCACATCGGCATCCGAGTGGCCCAGCAGGCCGCGCTCGTAGGGAATGTCGACACCGCCGATGATACATCGACGCCCCTCCACCAGACGGTGAACGTCGTAGCCATGGCCAATGCGCAGGTTACTGAACATGGGGAAGGTCCTCTCCCTCGGCCATACGGCCAAGCAGAATCGCGGTTACGGGACGCAAGTCCTCGGGCACCGTCACCTTAAGGTTATCGCGCGGGCTCTGGACGCAGCGGACGCGCCCACCCATGCGCTCGACCAGCGACGAATCATCGGTGCCGATAAAGCCCTCGGCAATGGCTGCAGCGTGGGCGCGCTTCATAGCATCGACGCTAAAGATCTGCGGCGTCTGCGCAGCCCAATAAAGCTCACGCGGCGGCGTCTCGACGATGTTATCGCCGTCGACGATCTTGAGTGTGTCGATCGCGGGTTGACCGCACACGACACCGTCGAGCGAGCGGTCGCCCACAAGCACGTCGATCGCATGATCGATGGCCTCGGTCGTGATGAGCGGACGAGCGCCATCGTGAATGGCGACGTATTCAAAGCCCGCCGGCACCGCGTGCACGCCGGCACGGGTGGAGTCCTGGCGGGTATCGCCGGCATCGGCAAAACTGATGGGCATGTCATAGTCAAACGGGTCGATGGCCAGGCGGCGCATCTCGGCACGGCGCTCGGCAGGGCAAACCACGACGATGTGGCCGACCTTATCGCTACGGTCAAACGCGCGGATGGACCAGCTCATAAGCGGACGGCCCGCTACATTGACGAGCTGCTTGCCGCCGGGGTTACCAAAGCGCCGGCCGCTGCCACCGGCAACGACCACGGCGCATACGGGCGCCATTATGCGTTCCCCTGTTTGGTGCCCTTCATGCGGTACAGGGAGTCCGCAAGAATGGCAGGGTTGTTAACGCCAAAGTCGCCCAGGCGCTCCGGATCCTCGCTGATGTCGTCCATGAGCTCCTGCAGCGAGCCGTACTCGTCGACGATTTTCTCGGCCACGCCGTCGCGCACGACGGACACGCGCGAAAGCGTGCGCAGGCCCAGCGGCGTCATGACGGAATCCTCGTCCAGGTCGGCGTAACCCAGAACTGCCGCCACGTGCTGCGGGTCGGACAGGTCCTTAGGCGTCATGCGGCTCAGCTCGGCGCGGATCTTCTCGGCGTTTGCCTCGGAGGAATCGCTTGCGTAGTCGCGGATCATCAAGTCGTATTCGGTATCCATGCTGGAGCCCGCGAGCTGCTCGAGCTGCATCTGCACGAGCTTGCCCTGGTTGCCCAGCTTGACAATGCAATCCTTAAGCTCGGTCTTTGCCTGCTGCATGATCTCGAAGCTCGAGAAAATACCGGTAATGTCGGCGAGCGTGACGTAGTCGTCGAGCTCGAGGGCCGTCAGGCGCAGCAGGGAGCGGTCGAGCGACTGACGGGTAGTCTGGAGCGTGGCGACGAGCTGGTTGACCGAGCTCATGATGGTGGTGACGGGCTGGATCTCGTAGCTCTTGCCGTGAACGTACACGTTAACGACGGCGCGACGAGCCGAAACCGAGATCACGATGGCGTCGGTGAGCACCGACATGCGAGCGGCAGTACGGTGACGCATGCCCGTCTCACTCGTGGCAAGCGAGGGATCGGGATTGAGGTGGAAGTTGGCGCGCAGAATCTGGGTGAGGTCGCCGTCGATGACGATGGCACCGTCCATCTTGGAGAGCTCGAACAGACGGTTCGAGGTGAACGAAATGTTGAGCGGGAAGCCGTCGTTACCGGCAGCGAGCACGTTTTCGGTGTCGCCGACGCAGATAAGGGCACCCAGGTGACCGGCAATGATCATGTCGAGGGCGGTGCGGATCGGCTGGCCAGGTGCCGTCAGGCGAATGGCCTGTTCCATACGCTTTTGCAGCTCGTTCTTATCCAAGGCATCGCTCCCATCGTATACGCTCCATAAACGTCAATAAGTTTCTCACGGTTTGCCCCTGTGACGCCCGCAAAATCCGATGCTTACAGAATGAGCGAACACAGCTGAGAGCCCCAATCCAAATGAGCTGCTTATGTGGTAGCATCGGGATTCGCATAAATGAGGGAGTAGTCGCGTGATCGGGTTCGCCTCCGGTGGCGCGGCAAGTCAACACACTGGCCGATGCGGCCTGGCTTGCCTTAATGAACGAGACTCGTGGCTGTGCGCGCAACGCGTACGCCACGGGTCTTTTTTGTTACTCCCCCAAGAGGTACACGCGGGCCCGCCCGCAGAGAGGGAGCCAGACTATGGGACTCGCAGAGCTCGTATTGCTCGCCGTTGGCCTTTCGATGGACGCCTTTGCCGTATCCATCTGCAAGGGCCTTGGCATGAAGAAGATCAACCTTAAGGTCGCCGTGGTGCTCGGCCTGTTCTTTGGCGGCTTTCAGGCCGGCATGCCCGTAATCGGATGGGCGCTTGGCAGCCAGTTTATGGGCATCATCGGACCCATCGACCATTGGGTCGCCTTTATCCTTTTGGCCTTTATCGGCGGCAAAATGCTGTGGGAGGCCTTTACCGAGGACGAGAACGAAGGCGACGGCAAGGATGCCGAAAAGATTGACCTGGGCGAGTACCTGATCCTTGCCATCGCCACCTCAATCGACGCCCTGGCCGTGGGCATCTCGTTCGCCGCGCTTTCGGTCGACATCGTTCCCGCAGTGTCGCTCATTGGCATCACGACCTTTGTCTTCTCCATCGCTGGCGTGGCGATCGGCCACACCTTTGGCGCGCGCTACGAAAAACCCGCCACCATCGTGGGCGGCGTCGTGCTCATCCTCATCGGG
>CABSUD010000061.1:0-6825 GCA_902480795.1 uncultured Collinsella sp.
GGTGGGGGTCACGCCGGCGCCCTTGGCAATGCGGGCACGGCGCTGGCCGTTGATGATGGAGGGGCGAAGGCGCTCCTCCTTGGTCATCGACATGATGATGGCCTCGTTCTTATCGAAGATACCTTCGTCCAGGTTGCCACCCATCTGGTTGAGCGCACGCTGGCCACCGGGAAGCATACCCAGAATGCCCTTCATGCCGCCCATCTTCTTGACGGCCTTCATCTGGTCGAGCATGTCGTTCATGGTAAAACCCTCGCGCAGCATACGCTCGGCAGCCTCGAGCTGCTCGGCGTCGGCCGCCTCCTGGGCCTTCTCGATAATGCCGACGACGTCGCCCATGCCTAAAATGCGCTTGGCCATGCGGTCGGGGTAGAACGGCTCAAGCGAATCGGGCTTCTCGCCCATGCTCACGAACTTGATGGGCTTGCCGGTCACCTGGCGCACGGAAAGCGCGCCGCCGCCACGAGCGTCGCCGTCTAGCTTGGAGATGATCACGCCGTCAAAGTCGGTACGCTCGGCGAAGGTCGAGACGACGTTGACAATATCCTGGCCGGTCATGGCATCGACGACCATCAGCACCTGATCGGGCTTGACGGCCTTCTTGATGTCCACGGCCTCCTGCATCATCTGCTCGTCGATCTGCAGGCGACCGGCGGTATCGACGATGACCACGTCGCGCAGGTGGTCAACGGCCTCCTGGATGGCGCCCTTGGCGATATCGACCGGGTGCGCGCCGTCACCGCGGAAGACCGGCACGCCAATCTCGCCGCCAAGCGTGGCCAGCTGGTCGGCAGCGGCGGGGCGGTAGACGTCGCACGCGGCGAGCAGCGGCGAGCGACCCTGCTTCTTGAGCAGATAAGCCAGCTTTACGGCTGCCGTAGTCTTACCGGAGCCCTGCAGGCCCACGAGCATGATGACATTGGGGATGCGGTTGCTAAAGACGAGCTTGCTCTCGGTGGAGCCGAGCATCTCGGTGAGCTCGTCGAGCACAATCTTGACGACGTTTTGCGCCGGCGACAGCGACTCCATGACCTCGGCGGTCATGCAACGCTCCTTGGTCTTGGCGACGAACTCCTTGACGACCTTAAAGTTGACGTCGGCCTCGAGCAGCGCCATACGGATATCGCGCATGGCCGAGGTGATATCGGCCTCGGTCAGCTTGCCCTTGCCGCGCAGGCGGTCAAATGTGTCGTTGAGGCGATCGCTCAGAGAATCAAACACTAGTCACTCCTTAATTGGACTCGCCCACCAGGGCGCGGCAGAAATCTTTGGCGTTAAACTCCTGCAGGTCATCGACCTGCTCGCCCACGCCGATGCGCAGGATCGGGAGCTTGAGCTTCTCGGCCACGGCCATGGCGATACCGCCCTTGGCCGTGCCGTCGAGCTTTGTCATGATAATACCGTCCAGGCCCAGTGCCTCGTTAAACTCGAGCGCCTGGTTCAGACCGTTCTGGCCGGTGGCGGCATCGATCACGAGCACGACTGAGACGGGCATGGGGCCGGCGGCCATATTGGCGGCGCGCTTACGCGTCACGTTAACCACCTTGGCAAGCTCGCGCATGAGCTCGGGGCTCGTGTGCAGACGACCGGCAGTGTCGATAAGCACCAGGTCGCTGCCGCGCTTGTCGGCCTCGTCGAGCACGTCGTAGCAAACACTTGCCGGGTCGGAGCCGCGGTCGCGCTTGATGACGGGGACGCCAGCGCGCTGGCCCCACACATCGAGCTGCTCGATGGCGGCGGCGCGGAACGTATCGGCAGAGCCGATCACGACATTCTTGCCGCGGGCGGCCATGGCGCTCGCGATCTTACCGACCGTCGTGGTCTTGCCGGCACCGTTAATGCCCACAAACAGCACGCAGCTCGGCGTATCGGAGAACGGATCGCGCTCGATGGGCACAAAGTGCTGCTCAAGCTGCTCGGCCAGGGCGCGACGGAGTTGCGGGGCGGTCTTGAGGTTCTTCTTGGCCGCGGCATCGCGCAGGTCATCGGAGACCTTTATGGCGACCTCGGCGCCCATGTCACCCATGACGAGGGTGTCCTCAAGGTCCTCCCAAAAATCCTCGTCGACCTCGCCGCCAAAGTAAAAGACCTCGTTGAGGGCCTCGCGACTGCGCTCAAGTCCGCGCGAGAGAGCATCGAAGAATCCCATTATGCATTCACGACCTTTCCGGTTTCGCGATCGAGTTTTTGCGAGACGACGCGACTGACGCCGTCGGCTTGCATCGAGACGCCATAGAGGACGTCAGCGTCCTCCATAGTACGGCGCTGATGCGAAATGACCAAGAGCTGCGTATCGGAACGCAACACATCGAGCGCGCCGATGAGCTTGGACAGGTTGGCGTCATCGAGTGCCGCCTCGACCTCGTCCAGCACATAGAACGGCACCGTGCGCGTGCGGTACACAGCAAAGAGGAGGGCGAGCGCCGTCAGGCTCTTCTCGCCGCCCGACATGAGCATCATCTTGGTGATGCGCTTGCCGCGCGGCTGCGCCACGACCTCGATACCCGTCTCGGCAGGATGCTCGGGATCGGTCATCTCCAGATGAGCCTGGCCGCCCGGGAAGAGCATAGCGAAGATCTCGCGGAAGTTCGCGTCGACCTTCTCAAACGTCACCAGGAACGCCTTGCGCATCTTGCGATCAATGGCCACCGTGATCTTGGTGAGCGCCTTGCGTGCGCTCTCCAGATCGGCCAGCTGCTCCTCGATGTAGTCGGCGCGGCGCTTGAGCTGCTCGTACTCCTCCATGGCAACTTGGTTAACGGGACCAAGGTTGTTGATCTGGCGCACAAGCTGGTTGAGTTCGCGCTCGGCGGCATCGCGGTCCGTGGGCGCCGGAAGCATGAGCGCTTCCTCGAGCACCGTCGTGCCATCGGCGGTAATGGCCTTGATGGCAGCCTCGACCTGCACCTCGAGCTTGCCACGCGCGACCTTGAACTCGTTTTGCGTCGCCGTGGCGGCATCAACCCGCTCCTTGGCACGGGAGACCTCGGCCTTGGCATCCTCGATGGTCTTCTTGAGCGAAGCGGAGTCCGCCTCCTCCAGAGAGGCCTGGTCACGCAGGCGCGCTGCCCAATCCGACGCGCGTTCCAACAGGGCAGAATAGCGTTCGTGCATGGGATCGACGCGCAGGCGCAGCAGCTCGAGCGAGCGCGAGGCCTGGCGTGTTCCGCGGATACGACGGTCGATGCCCTCAAGACGATGCTCCAGGTCGGGCACGCGGCCCTTCAGCGAACGCAGGCGTTCACTCGTCTGGGCTAGGCGAACCTTGGCGTCGGCGAGCTTGCCGGCAGCTTCGGAATCGTCACGGCGAACGCGGTCGAGTTCGTCGTTGGCCTCGGCAATCTGCAAGCCCAGATCGCTTGCCTGCGCGCGGGCCTCGTCACGCGAACGGGTGAGCTTGTCAACGCGCGGGCGCGCAGCGCGAACGGCTTCGGCGGCCTGCTCGCGGCGCTTGGAGATGCGCACGCGCTCGACCTCGGCATTGTTGGCGCTTTGCTCCAAGCGGCCGATCTCGGAGAGCAGCGAGCGGCGCTCGCCCTCAAGACGGGCAATCTCACCGGCGGCATCGCCCTCAGCGGCACGCGCTTCCTCAACGGCCGCATTGGCCTCGATGACCTGATCCGACACATGCTCAAACACAGCGGCCAAATCGGGCTCAAGCCCCTCCAGCTCGCGAATGCGACGCTTACGCTCCAGAGCACCCGACGCCTCGCCGGCATCGAGGCCCACACGCACCAGGCCGCCGCAGGCGACGCGGGCGCCATCGGAGGTCACGTAAGTCACGCCGTCAACGACCGGCGCCGACAGCGCGGCAGAAAGATCGTCCACGACGTAATAGCCGCCGAGCAGCGCCTCGACGACGGGTCCGTAGCCTGCGCGCACGGACAGACGATCGACCAGACGCGAACCGGCAGCGCCCTCGGCAGCAGCACCGCCGCTCACGCCGCGCGCCACCAGCAGCGCCTCGCCCGAGGCCTTCTTCTGGTCCAGAGCGGCACGACTGGCACGCGCAAGCGCAGACGTATCGTCGAACAGAAGCGCATCGATATCGCCGGCGAGCAATTGCTCAACCAGGCCCTCAAGCTCGCGCGGGGCTTCGAGCACATCGCCCAGGCGACCCGTTACGTCATCGCCCAGCGCACCCACCAGACGGCTCACGAGCGGCGAGCTGTCGGCCATGCGCGCATCAAGCTTCTTTTGGCTGGCAAGCTCCGAGCGCACCTCGGACAGCTTGTTGCGCGCCTTGCTTTCGCGATTACGCAGGTCCTTAAGGGCTGCACGGGCGACCTCGGTGGCCTCGCGCGCATCGACCTGAGCCTGGCGGGCCTGATCGAGCGCGCCTTCAAGCTCCTCTGCGCGGTTGCGACGGCTCTCGAGCGAGGCCGTGACCTCCTCGAGCTGTTCCTCAATCTGCTCCAGGCGCGAGACATACATGTTGTCCTCGACCTCAGCGTTGCTCAGCGAGTCCTTCACCTTGGCGAGCTCGAGCGCGGCGTTGTCGGCCACGCGCTGCACATCGCGTTGCTCACGCGTAAGCTGCGAAATCTGATTGTCGAGCGCCACGCGCCGCTCGTGGAGCTCAGCGGCGGCAGGACCAGCGGCGTCAACGTCCTCCTGGGCCTGCATATGCGCACCGGTCACTTCCTCAAGCTGCGCACGCGCGTCCTCGAGCTCCTCGACCACACGGCGGCGCTGATGCTCGGAGCTCGTGATCTGGCCGCGCATGTCAGACAGGCGCGACACCATGTTATGGCCCTTTTCCTCGAGCAGGCGCATGTCCGAGTTAATGCGACCGACCACATCTTGCATATGGCGGCGCTGCTCGCCCAAGTCGCCCACAAACAGGCCCTTTTCTTCGAGCATGACCTGGAGCTTCTCGAGCTCGCGCTCTTTCTCACCCAGGCGGTACTGCGCGAGCTCCAGCTCGGCGGCGCCCTCCTTAGAGCGGCTCTCCAGGTCGTTCCACTGCGATTGCAGCGAACGGAGCTCGTCGACGGCCAGCATCTGCGTAAGCTCGTTCGCGCGCGAGGACAGCTCTTTGTACTTGCGCGCGCGATCGACCTGACGCTCCAGCGGTCGCAGCTGACGGGCGATTTCCTTATTGATGTCGCGGGCACGCGTCAGGTGCTCGTCCATCGACTTAATCTTTTTGAGCGCGCGCTCCTTGCGGCGCTTGTGCTTGGAGATGCCGGCGGCCTCCTCGATGAGGGCGCGGCGCTCCTCGGGGCGGCTCTGCAAAATGGCGTCGAGCTTGCCCTGGCTGATGATGGAATGCGTATCCTTGCCCAGGCCCGAATCGTGCAGGATGTCCTGAATGTCCATCAGGCGGCACGGACTCGAGTTGATGAGGTACTCGCTTTCGCCCGAGCGATACATACGACGGGTGATGGCAACCTCGTCAAAATCGACGGGCAGCATATGGTCCGAGTTATCGAGCACCAGCGTGACCTCGGCGACACCCACCGGCTTGCGCGCTGACGAGCCAGAGAAGATGACATCCTCCATGGCCTGGCCGCGCAGCTGCTTGGCGCTCTGCTCGCCCAGGACCCACAGAATCGAGTCAGAGATGTTCGATTTTCCCGAGCCGTTGGGACCGACGATGACGGTCAGGCCCGGCTCAAACGTCATATGGGCGCGGTCGGCAAACGACTTGAACCCTTTGAGCGTGAGGGACTTGAGATACACGGTTCCTCGCTTACACGTGCTTCTTGTTCAGAATCACGCCGTTGGTGGTGTAACCCATGCGGTCGAGCGCTTCGAGCGCGGCGGCTCCCTCGGCTTCCTTCTTTGAGGAGCCGGAGCCGCGACCCTGACGAATACCATCGATCAACACCACGGCGGTAAAGGTGGGCGCATGCGCCGGGCCCTCGGAGCCAACGAGCTTATACGCCGGGGGCTCGTGACCGTCGGCTTGCACGCACTCCTGCAAAAACGACTTGGGATTCGCAGGATGCTCGGCACGCTCGGAAGCCAAATGCGGCTTAAGCGTACGGTGAATGAACTCCGCCGCGGCATCCCAGCCGGCATCCAGGTACAGCGCGCCAACGAGCGACTCATAGACGTTCTCGAGGGCCGAATGCAGGCCGCGCGCACCGGTACCGGTCTCGGAGGCACCAAAGATGATGATGTCGTCGATGCCCAGCTCGTGAGAAACCTCGGACAGCGTAGCGCCCGAGACAAGCGACACCTTCAAGCGCGTGAGCTTACCCTCGTCAAACTCGGGATAGGACTCAAAGAGCGAACGGGCCACCACAGCACCCAAAATGGAATCGCCCAAGAACTCAAGGCGCTCATAGCTGGCAGAAACCGGCTGGCCCTCGACTGCCGAGGGATGCGTAAGCGCCGCGCGCAGCAGCACCTTATTATTGAACTCGTGGCCCAGGATTTCCTGGGCACGCGTAAGTCGTTCGGATAAAGCCAAGACCTAGGCCTCCCTGGCGTTTTCGATCGCGTCGACGGCGTCGGCGACAGAGTTGAGCGAGAGCAGAGTCTCGTCATCGATCTCGAGGTTGAACTCGTCCTCGATAGCCGTAACCAGCTGCAGGCGCTCGAGCGAGTTGGCATCGAGGTCGTCAAAGGTGGTCTCCTCGCTAATTTCGGCAACATCGACGCCCAGAACGTCAGCAGCGACCTCGGCGATCTTGTCGAAGATTTCGGAGCGGTCCATAGCGCTTCCTCTCATAGTGCATGAATACCAAAAGAATGGTACCGCCCGGGCGGTACCAAGACACGGTTCTGATTCTACCCCACGACGTGCACCGCGAAGCACATAACAGCGCTCTAACTCGCTCTTATAAAACGATACCGTCCATAGAGTTGGCGACA
>CABSUD010000062.1:0-6806 GCA_902480795.1 uncultured Collinsella sp.
AAGAGCACCGGACTCGAAGGCTCACCGTTGCACGCAAGACGCACCGGATGTTTGCGGCCACGCTCGTCAAATGCACGAACCATAGCCTCAAAAGAATCCGAACTCACGAGCGGCTGGTCGCCCGGCAAAAAGAGGCAACCTTTCCAGTTGCGTTCGGCTCCCCACGAAAGGCCCGCACGGACGCTTTCGCTGCGCAGCTCGCCATCGTGCAGCACGCACGGGCAATGCTTGTCTTCGCAAATCTGGGCGACCTCGGGCCAACGCGTCGAAACCACGACGTCAAAGCCCCGGAGAACCGAATCGATGGTCCGGGCAATCAGCGGCTCGCCATAGATATCGGCAAGCATCTTGTTAGAGCCAAACCGCTTACCCTCGCCCGAAGCCATAATGACGCATCCAAGTTTCATGGTGACACCTCCCCTGAAACCATCGTACCCATAACTCGCGCCGCGGGCATCCACATCGAAAGCGCTTATCCCGCACGCCCGCGATGCAAAAAAAGGGGGCACCCCGCCGGTTGGCAGAGCGCCCCCTTTACATGGCTTACCTCAACCCGGCTTTAGGCCTGGAGCCAACGGGCGGTGTTGCGCTCGTCGAGGGCCTTGAGGGTAGCGGCGGGATCGGCAACCTTCTGCAGGAACATCATTGCAGCGATGGCGTACGGCTTGTAGCTGGCCTCCTTGTACATGCCCACGCGGTGCATGTCGAAGACGTCGGCGTTAACCTCGCCGTGCTCGCAGGAGACACCGGAGATGTCGGCGGGCAGCGGGTGCATAAAGATGGTGTCCTGGCCGTTGGCAGTCTTCTCCATGAGCTCGGTCGTGGAGCACCAGTCCTGGTGGGTGGCGTTCTGGGCGAGCAGCTCCTTCTCGAGCGCAGCGATGCCGGCGTCGTCGCCCTCGGCGTACAGGTTGGTACGCTTCTCCATGGCGGCAAACGGAGCCCAGCTCTTGGGGATCACGATGTCGGCGCCCTCGAAGGCCTCGGCCATGGTGTTGACCTGCTTAAAGGTGGTGCCGGACTCGGCGGCATAGCCCTTGGCGCGCTCGACGACCTCGGGCATGAGGTCGTAGCCCTCGGGGTGGGCCAGGGTGACGTCCATGCCAAAGCGGGGCAGCAGGCTGATCAGCGACTGCGGGCAGGACAGCGGCTTGCCGTAAGAGGGCGAATAGGCCCAGGTAACGGCAACCTTCTTACCCTTGAGGTTCTCAAGACCACCAAACTCGTTGATGAGGTAGAGCATGTCGGCAGAGGACTGCGTGGGGTGGTCGGAGTCGGACTGCAGGGAGATGAGCGTGGGACGGTGATCCAGAACGCCGTCCTCGTAGGCCTGCTGGACAGACTCGGAGACCTCGGCCATGTAGGCGTCGCCCTTGCCGATGTACATGTCGTCGCGGATGCCGATGACGTCGGCCATGAAGGAGATCATGGTAGCGGTCTCGCGGACGGTCTCGCCGTGGGCGATCTGGGACTTCTTCTCGTCCAGGTCCTGCAGCTCAAGGCCGAGCAGGTTGGCTGCCTTAGAGAAGGAGAAGCGCGTACGGGTGGAGTTGTCGCGGAACAGCGAGACGGCCAGGCCCGAGTCGAAGATCTTGGATGAGACGTTGTTCTCGCGCAGCTCGCGCAGGGCGTCGGCGACGATGTAGAGAGCCTTGAGCTCATCGGTGGTCTTATCCCAGGTGTGCAGGAAGTCGCTGCCGTACATGCCCTTAAAATCGAGGCCGTTCAGCTGCTCGACGAGCTCGGTAAACTTGGCATCCATGTAAATATCCTTTCCAAAGATGAAACGATTGCAATGAGTAGATGTGCTCCGGCATGCGCGTGTGGCTAGAACATGCAGAGCACTATGACGAGGACCCGCTACCGTTGAGGAAGCATGGGAGATAACGACCGCGGGCCCCAAGTCAACAGGGGGTGCCGGGGACACGAGCGGCCCCCGGCTCAACAAGATCAAGGAATGGGACTAGTCGATCTTGTTGTTGGTCAGACCGGCGCGGAACACGGTGGCATCGCCATCGGCCTGGCTCGGATCGTAGAGGTTCAGGGCAGCCACATACATGGCGGCAGCGGTGACCAGGTCGTCCTTGTAGGTGACCTCGTTGGGAGCGTGAGCCTGAGACTCGGCACCCGGGCCAAAGCCGACGCAGGGGATGCCATAGCGGCCCTGGATGGAAACGCAGTTCGTGGAGAAGGTCCACTTGTCGCACAGCGGACGACCGGTGCGCTTGTCCATGCTGGGCTCGCAACCGATGCGCTCGTCACCGAACATGGCCTTGTGGGCGTCGACGAGGGCCTTGACGTGCGGAGCGGTCTCCTTGTTGATCCATGTGGGGAAGTAAGCCTCGGTCTCGTAGACCTCGCCGGTCCAGGACGGACGGTCGTACATGTACATGGAGACCTTCACGTCGTCGCCGTACTTCTTGGCGGCCGGCAGGTTGCGGATCTCGTCCAGGCAGGACTCCCAGGTCTCACCGGCGGTCATGCGACGGTCGATGGAGATGGCGCAGGAGTCAGCGACAGCGCAGCGGCTGGGGCTGGTGTAGAAGATCTGGCTGACGGTGCAGGTGCCGCGGCCCAGGAAGCGGGCATCCTCGTAGTGCTCGGGGTTGTACTTGGGGTCGAGCATCTTGACGAGGCCCTTGATGTCGGTCGACTCGTCGCAGCCGTTGTTGTTGAGGGCGCGGACGTCGGCGATGATGTCGGCCATCTTGTAAATGGCGTTATCGCCGCGGTCGGGAGCGGAGCCGTGGCAGGAGGTGCCGTGAACGTCGACGCGGATCTCCATGCGGCCGCGATGACCGCGATAGATGCCGCCGTCGGTGGGCTCGGTGGAAATGACAAACTCAGGCTTAATGCCGTCCTTGTTGTAGATGTACTGCCAGCACATGCCGTCGCAGTCCTCTTCCTGGACGGTGCCGACGACCATGATCTTGTAGCCTTCAGGGATGAGGCCCATGTCCTTCATCATCTTGGCAGCGTAGGTAGCAGAAGCCATGCCACCCTCCTGGTCGGAGCCGCCGCGGCCATAGATGATCTCGTCGGTCTCGTAGCCCTCATAAGGATCGGCATCCCAGTTATCGATGTTGCCGATGCCGACGGTGTCGATGTGAGAGTCGATGGCGATGATCTTGTCGCCCTCGCCCATAAAGCCCATAACGTTGCCCAGGCCGTCGACCTTGACCTCGTCATAGCCAAGGCTCTCCATCTCGGCCTTGATGCAGGCGACAACCTCACCCTCCTCGCAGGACTCAGAGGGATGGGAGATCATAGCGCGCAGAAAGCGAGTCATATCAGCACGATGGGACTCAGCAGCAGCCTTGATAGCGTCGAAATCGAGTTCTTTAGCCATTGTTCATAACCTTTCATACGAAGGGATCTACCTGTGAGGTGGCGGAGCGATACCTATTTACTCCGCTGCTCGGACAGTCCTGCGCAAGACGGAAAGCACATTAAGTGCTTTCCTTTGCGTGCGGAACTCGCGACGGAGCAAATAGGTATCGCTCCGCCTCCCGGGTTCATGCATCTGCAGGACATAGGGGGTCTGATAGAAATTTGGCGCGGCGCGTTGCGCCGCCCAACGATTAGCAAGTGGGATATTCGCCTTCCCAGACGATGCGACGGTACTGATCCGGATCGGTGTCACCTTCCGTGGAGAAGCAGAGCACGGAGCTCGTCTTGTCCAGGCCGATGAGTTCCTTGAGCTCGGCGTACTCGGGATCGAGCATGAGAGTCTCGACCAGGCCGGTGGTCACAGCGCCGGACTCGCCGGAGATGACGCGCGGGTCGCCCTTCTCGGGAGCGCCCAGGGTGCGCATGCCGCGAGCGGTGACCCAGTCGGGGCAGGACACGAAGGCGGTGGTGTGGTTGCGCAGGATATCCCAGCCCAGGATGTTGGGTTCGCCGCAGCACAGGCCGGCCATGATGGAGGGCATGTCGCCGTCCACGATGCGCGGGTCGCCGTCGCCGGCGGCAGCGCCCTTGTACAGGCAGGCGGCAGGCGCGCACTCAACCACGACGAAGGTGGGCGGGTTATCGGGATACAGGTTGGTGAAGTAGCCCACCACGGCGCCAGCGAGCGAACCCACGCCAGCCTGGACAAACACGTGCGTCGGGCGGTTGATGGCCATCTCACGCAGCTGCTCGGCAGCCTCGGAGGCCATGGTGCCGTAACCCTCCATGATCCAGGACGGGATCTTCTCGTAGCCCTCCCAGGCGGTGTCCTGAACGATGACGCCGCGCTCGCAGGCATCGGCCTCGGCGGCGGCCATGCGCACGCACTCGTCGTAGTTGACCTCTTCGATGGTCACCGTGGCGCCCTCGGCGGCGATGTTATCGAAGCGGGGCTTGGTGGAACCCTTGGGCATGTGCACGACAGCCTTCTGGCCCAGCTTGTTGGCAGCCCATGCCACGCCGCGGCCATGGTTGCCGTCAGTGGCGGTAAAGAAGGTGGCCTGGCCAAAGTCCTTGGCAAGCTGATCGGAGGTCAGGTAATCGAAGGTGCACTCGGCAACGTCCTTGCCGGTCTCGTCGGCAATGTAGTTGGCCATGGCAAACGAGCCGCCCAAGACCTTAAAGGCGTTGAGGCCAAAGCGATAGCTCTCGTCCTTAACGCACAGGTTGGACAGGCCCAGGCGTGCAGCCTGGCCATCCAGGCGGGCAAGCGGAGTGACGGTGTACTGGGGGAACGACTGGTGGAAGGCGCGGGCCTTCTTCACGTGGTCGAGGCTCATGATTCCCAAGTGCTTGTCATCGCTCTTGGGCATCGTGTTGCCCGCCCACTGGATCTTATCGGCCATACGGTGAACTCCTTAAGTCCTCTCTTGCCGGCCCCCGCATACGCGTTCCAGCCATTCCCGTTCATGCGGCTGAACTTTTATGTGGATGCCAAACAAAAAGTTTGTTAGTAATGTTCTATCACACTTTTTGATTGGTATATCTAACGAATTGTTTGTTGCCGTAATCGGTACTTTTTCGCCGCCGAACGGTCACACAACGCAGCGACGCTTTCGTAATTTGCGAACAGGTGTGGTTTATGGCACAGTGAGCCCAAACTAATTTTTAGGAAGGTACCCATGACCCCCGCACAGATTGAGTTTTACAAGCGCCTCGCACACGGTCTGGCGCTCCAATTTGGCCCCAACTGCGAAGTCGTCGTCCACGATCTGGAGACCGAGGACGTGGACCACTCCATCGTAGTGATCGAAAACGGCCACGTCAGCGGGCGCAAACTGGGTGACGGCCCCAGCCATATCGTGTTTGAGTCCATGCACGAGGGCGCCACCGACGTACACGACCGCGAGCCATACCTCACCAAAACCACCGATGGCAAGCTGCTCAAGTCCTCTACCATCTTTATCCGCAACGACGAGGGCAAGCCCGTCGGCATTTTGGGCATCAACTTTGACATTACGCTCATGAAGGCTTTTGAGCGTTCGCTCGACGCCTTTACCGGCACCGGCGGCACGGGCTACACCGAGCCCGAGCCCATTACCAAGAACATCGGCGACCTGCTCGAGGACCTGCTGCACGAGTGCGAGCAGTTTGTGGGCAAGCCCGCGGCGCTCATGACCAAAGACGAGCGCATTCGTGCCATTGGCTACCTCGACCGTCGCGGCGCCTTCCTCATTTCCAAGTCGAGCGAGCGCGCCTGCGAGTTCTTTGGCATCTCCAAGTACAGCTTCTATAGCTACCTCAATGAGGCCAAGGCGGCGGCCGGCGACAAGTAGGCACTCGCATGGATTGCCCCTCCCCTTTTGGGCGCGAGTTCTGGAAAGCACGAATCCAAGACCGAGCAGCTTGGGAAGTTCCATATAATCGATGTCATTAGTATTTCGAAAGGATGGAACAGAATGGCGTTGAGCAAGGCATCATGCACCGGTCGCGGATTGATTCCGGCAATTGGTGGACATGTGCACCACATGTTCGATGAGAGTGAAGACGACCTGTTTTCGCTGAGCCTTGACGACGTGATGGATGATCGCCCGTGGACCGCCGACGAACTCATGAGCGGCGGGGCTCGCCCGTCAAACCCCAATCCCGCACTTGCGCCTAAGACCGCATCTGCGCCGACTCCTGCGCAGTCGCCTGTTTCGACGCCCGCGCCTACGCCCGCACCCACTTCGGCGCCCACGCCCGCTCCCCGCCCCGCAAGCGACCCGTCCGAGACGGCGGCATTTCTCGCTGCAGCGACGCAGGGCAAATCGGCCGACAGCACCGTTATGTACAGCGCCCAGCAGTTGCCTGTTCCTGCGGCACGCAAGCCTCCGGTCGCAAGGCTCGATGAGCCCGTTGCCCATCAGGTTGCCTACGATTCCTGGGCTGCAGCCGATCTGGATGAGACCTCTACCGGCATGCCGGCGCTCGACGTTCCAGTTAACCCGCTTTTTGCCGCCAACACGAGCGCCGCGGACTATGAGGGCGGTGCGGCATATTCCGATTATTCCGATGGCCATGCTGACACCGGTCGCATCGAGACCGAGGATTATGGCACCGCATCGAGCGATTATCTCAACGATCCGTACGCCGCCACGCCTGCACCGGAATATGACCCGGAGGCCGCGTCCACGCCGGCGTATACCAAAAGCACGGGCGAAGAGCGCTTCGCCGATTATTACGCCGCGGAAAAGGCGCTGCGTTTCACGGAGTTTCCGCAGGCAGTCAAGGTTGCCTTTATCGCCATTGTCATTGCCCTGCTCGGCGTGATCGCATTTTATGCGCTGGTCATGATCCTTCGCAGTGCGGATATTATCAACGGCTATTATATGCAGGTCATGCTGTTCGCGGGCGTCAACGTCATGATGACCGCC
>CABSUD010000063.1:0-6798 GCA_902480795.1 uncultured Collinsella sp.
CTCAGTACGACCATGCTTATACCCAACGGCTCGCAATGCAACCACTCGCAGGCGGCTCTTTTATATAATGGTGGCCACGCAAACGATTGGAGAGCGCATGCCCACGTCACAAAGCCAGAAAAAAGAAGCCATCGCCCAGGCGACCGAGCAGGAGCTCGCATCGCTCGCGGGTCGCGGCGTGCGTATCGCGGGCAACGCGTGCTCGCCGATTGTGCTGGTCAAAGGCGATTTGGACGAGGCCGAGCGTTCGGGTGGCGAGCTTGCCGCCGGCCCGGATGGCGCGGCGTTGCGCAAGGCGCTTGGGGCCATCGGCTACGCGCCCGAGGATTTTTGCGTATTGGCAAGCGTCGCCGGCGTGGGTGACGGAGCGGTCACAGTGGGCGAGACTCTGCCGTGCGAGCTGTTCCGCGAGGCGCTCGAGGCCTTGGACCCCGAGGCGGTCCTGCTGCTGGACGATCGCGCGGCCGATACCATGCGCGAGACCTACGCCGATATGCTCGTGGCGATCGATGACTTCGACACCGCCATGCTCAAGCCCGGCCTGGTCGCCCATGTGCAGGGCCGCCGCGTGCTCGCGCTCGACGGCTTTGAGGCGGCACTCACCGACAAGGCCGCTAAGCAGCGCATGTGGGCATACATCAAGCAACTGACCCCGGCGGCCGCTCCGCTGTAGCGGATTGGCGCCGGCGAGCGATTGCCTGGCGGGCAAGGCGCGCCTCGAGATCGGCGCCGCACTTCTACATCACAGCGCGCAGCTCAAACCGATCGCCGCTAATGCGGAACTGACAGTTGCCATTCATGCGCTCCACGGCAAGTTTGATGCTCCTGGTGCCAAAGCCGTGGCCCGCATGCCGGGTCACGGGCATGCCGTCGACCATGCGCGGCGCGCGGTCAAACGTATTGGAAACTAACAGCAGCAGCTGGCTGTCCTCTAATCGCAGGTCAAGGTCGACGAATCGCTTTCCTTGGGGTGCGGCGCTTGCGGCGGTGATAGCGTTTTCCAAGGCATTTGAGAGCACACTAAACAGGTCGGCGTCACCTACGTGGATGGTTTCGGGTACGGCGGCGCGCAGGTTGGCAGTAATGCCGTTTCTATTGATATCCGAGTTAAATGACGAAAGCGCGATGTTTACGGTCTCGTTGGCGCAGAAGCGGCGTACGGCGGTGCGGTCGCCAGCTTCGCAGAGTTCGTCGATGCGTTTGAGCGCCTCGTCGGTGTGGCCCTCCTCAATCAAAGCGGCCAGGCCGCGTAGGAAGTGACGCATGTCGTGGCGAAGAATCGACAGCTCGCGTCCAGATTGACGCCAGGCCTCAAGCTCTTTAATGGCGGCGCTGTCGCGGGTTTCGAGCATCCAGCGCTCTCGCTCGGCGGTTTCCTTTTCTTCGTATTCGCGCAGGTAGACGGCGAGGAACATAAGGTAGAACGCGCAGAGCGCAAAGGCCAAAAACTCAACCGTCACCACCGAGCCCGAGTGGAACAGCGTGGTGTAGACGTTGGTGGCGTAGTCAAAGATGTAATAGACGAGCGGTAGGATTAAAAGGATGCCCAGCTCGGTGGTGCTTTTAATCGCCAAGCGCGGACCGATGTCGCCGGCCCAATGCAACAGGACGGCAAAGACGGCGAGCGTGGTCGCGATGCGCGCCAGATAGTATGCGATCTGAGAATCGGTTGCGGCAAATGCGGCGATGCCCATCCAATTGCTGAACTGGCAGCTCAGATAGGCACTCGTAATGCCGAGCACGGCAAGCAGCGGGCTCAGGCGGTAGCGCGCGCACAAATAGATGACGAGCGGCAGATGCACGACGAGCGGATAGACCTGGCGGGCGAAAAGCTCGCCGCCGACGGCATTGGCGATCGAAAAGGCAGCGCCGGTTGCGGCTCCGACCCCCACCAACTCGAGCGCATGGCGTCGATTGATTTCGATACCGCACAGCGCCGCCGAGGCAAAGACGCCAAAGAGTAGCGTCGTGGCGTGGTGGATTGCCCAAAGGACCATTTCGACCGAGGAGACCATCAGTGTCTCCCACCCTCAAAGCGCACCGCAAAGTAGGCGTCTTGGAATCCCTGCTTGCAGCTGCGCGACAGCGGGATGCACGCGCCCGAGCGCATGACGATGTCCGTGCGGTCAAAGTGATCGATATTGCGCAGGTTGACCTGGTAGCTGCGGTGGCATTTAAAGAAGACCGCGTTTTGCTCCAAGCGGTCCTCGACGCTGCGGAACGACTTGAGTGCCTCGATATCGCGTCCGTCGCGCAGGTGGAAGACCACGTGCTTGTTGCGCGCCTCGGCATATTCGATGTCGGACAGGCGCAGGGCGTGGTAGCCAAAGGAAGTTTTGATCACGAGCTCGTCGGTTGCCGCCGGGCGCATGCTCGAAAGCTCGTCGAGTAACTGCGCCAGGCGTTCGTAAGTCACGGGCTTGAGCAGGTAGTCGAAGGCGCGGACCTCGTAGGACTCCAGTGCAAACTCGGGCGATGAGGTGAGAAACACCAGGCGCACGGCGGTGTCGGCCTGGCGCAATTCGCGTGCGGTGTCCATGCCGTTGACGAGCGGCATGATCATGTCGAGCAGAATGATGTCGGCGCGCGATGCGGCATGGCGGGCCAGTAGGTCCTCGCCGCGCGTGACGAGCGCAACATCGACCGCCGTGCCCGTCTCGGTCGACCAACGATCGATCATTCGGTGCAGTCTATCTAGAAAAGCGACGTCATCGTCGCAGGCAATAATCTTGAGCATTCGGCCCCCTTAAGTAGTTCGATTTTGCCACATCGGGCACGCGCCGCTTGCGGAGGTGCGGACCGTTTGCGCCCCACGGCGTGCAACTCGCGCCAAGCGGTATTGCGGTGGCGAAAGATGCCTCCTGCGCTATCGAGAGCTCGACTATCCTCAGCTTGCCAGTTCGAAAATGGACCCGCCGCATGATTGAATCTTTATTCCAACTTTACACCTGGCTTTACAGCTGTCTTGTCAGCTGTAAAGCCAGGTGTCATACTAAAGCCCCAAGATTCGCCAAAAGAGAGGGGCCTTGATGGCACAGAGCGCGAACATGGATGCGTCGGAGCTTGCACGCGATATCGCGGCCGGCCTGGCATCGGCAACGACGGCAACGGAGCGCGCGGCACTGGTGCCCGCAGAGCTCGTCGAGGCCATTCAGCAACTAAAAACCCAACGTGACGCGGTGATCCTAGCGCACTATTACGTGGCGCCCGAGGTGCAGGCCGTGGCTGATTACGTCGGCGACAGCTTCTACCTGGCCAAGCTCGCCAAGAGCCTGCCGCAGCAGACCATCGTGCTGTGCGGCGTGGAGTTTATGGGCGAGAGCGCCAAGCTGCTCAACCTCACCAAGACCGTGCTGCTGCCCGAGCCGGGCGCGGACTGCCCCATGGCGCACATGGTCAAGCGCGAGACGGTCGACGCGGCGCGCGCCGAGTTGCCGCAGCAGCATATTCTGTTCATTCCCGACCAAAACCTGGGCCGCTTCGTAGCCGAGCAGGTGCCGCAAAAGCACGTCATCCTCAACAACGGCTACTGCCCGCGTCATCACATCATCACCGTCGAGCAGATCGTCGACGCGCAGGAGGCGCACCCCGACGCGCTCGTGCTGGCGCACCCCGAGTGCAAGGCCGACGTCCTGGCCGAGGCCGACTACATCGGCTCCACTGCCGGCATCATCAAGTATGCCGAGGAGTCGGACGCGAGCGAGTTCATCATCGTGACGGTCCGCGGCGTGCTCTACGAACTCGAGCGCCGTTGTCAGGGCACCGGCAAGAAGTTCTACTTCCCCGCGGTGCAGCCCACCTGCGTCAACATGGACCTCATTACGCTCGAAAAGCTCGTGCGCTGCCTGGAGACGGGCGAGGGCGAGGTGCAGATCGGCGTGTCGGACGAGGCTGCCGACCAGGCCAAACTTACGCTCGACCGTATGCTCGAGTACGCAGCACGCTAAGCCAGATGTGACATGAGGGACCATCCCTTATGCCATATTACAAGGGAGAGGATTCCTGTGGAAACCAAACAATACCCCGACATGGAGTGCGACGTCGTTATTGCCGGCTGCGGCGTAGCGGGCTTGTACGCGGCTCTCAACCTGCCGACGAGCACGCGCGTGATCATGCTCTCCAAGGGCGCTGTCGACGAGTGCGATTCGATGCTCGCGCAGGGCGGCATCTGCGTGCTGCCCGAAGGCTCGGACTACGATGCCTTCTTTGAGGACACCATGCACGCCGGCCACTACGAGAACCGCCGCGAGAGCGTCGACATCATGATTCGCTCGAGCCGCTCGGTCATCAACGACCTGCTGGCCATGGGCGTGGATTTTGAGCGCAGGGCTGACGGCAGCCTCGACTTTACCCGCGAGGGCGCGCATAGCCGTCCGCGCATCGCCTTCCATGCCGACATCACCGGCAAGGAGATCACGACTAAGCTGCTCCAGGCCGTCCGCAAGCTGGACAACGTGCAGATTTTGGAGCACGTGGCCATGACCGACATCCTAACGGGCGAGCGTGATGACGCCACGGTGTGTACCGGCGTCGTCGCCGTTCCCGTGGACGAGGGCAACTCGGTTCGCCCCGCCGACGAGCTGGTAAATGCCGCCGAGGGCGTGCATGCCGGCGAGCCGTTTAAGATCCATGCCCGCCACACGCTGTGGGCGACGGGCGGTATCGGCGGCGTATACGACCACTCGACTAACTACCCGCAGCTCACGGGCGATGCCTGCTACATCGCTCAGGAGCATGGCATTAAGATGGAGCATCTGGACTACGTGCAGATCCACCCCACGGGACTGTTCTCGCCACAGCCGGGCCGCACCTTCCTGATCAGCGAGAGCTGCCGCGGCGAGGGCGCGATTTTGCTCAACGCCGCCGGCGAGCGTTTTACCGACGAGTTGCAGCCGCGCGACGTTGTCGCCGC
This sequence comes from uncultured Collinsella sp., assembly GCA_902480795.1. Lineage (GTDB taxonomy): Bacteria > Actinomycetota > Coriobacteriia > Coriobacteriales > Coriobacteriaceae > Collinsella. Next base: position 4,913 of record CABSUD010000063.1, read on the forward strand.
CGCCATCCGCGAGCAGATGAAGCAGGATGACACCGAGCACGAGTGGCTGAGCTTTGCCCCCGTCGAGCGCGACGTGGTGACCGGGCACTTCGCCAACATCCGCGCGCGCTGCCTGGAGGACGGTCGCGACATCCTGGATGAGCCCATTCCCGTTACGCCGACGCAGCACTACTTTATGGGCGGCGTGTGGGTCGACAAGGACGGCCGCACCTCGATGCCCGAGCTCTACGCCGCGGGCGAGACGGCCTGCAACGGCGTTCACGGCAAGAACCGCCTTGCTTCAAACAGCCTGCTCGAGGCGCTGGTCTGGGGTCGTCGCGCCGCGTGGTATATGCGTACCGGCGAGTCGCTGGCCGTGGAGCAGGCGGGCGATCCCGCGCTCGATGGCCGTCATCGCGCCCTGGGCGCCGACCCTCTGGCAATCGATGATTTGGCCCGTGCCGCCGGCACGCAGGCCGTGGAGGAGTAGACCATGAATCCCATTACCATGAAGCTCGTCGTCGATGATCTGATTCTGCAGGCTCTGCGCGAGGACATTACGTTTGAGGACGTGAGCACGGCGAGCGTGTGTCCCACGGCGCGTCCCGCCACGGTGGAGCTTATCGCCAAAGCCGATGGCATCATCGCCGGCTTGGATGTGTTTGCCCGCACCTTTGAGCTGCTGGATTCGCAGAGCTCGGTTCTGCTCGACGTTGCCGATGGCGACGAGGTGCACGCCGGCGACCATGTGGGTCAGGTGCGCGGCGATGCGCGCGTGCTGCTTTCGGGTGAGCGCGTGGCGCTCAACTACCTGCAGCGCATGAGCGGTATCGCCACCTACACACACAGCATGGCGACGGCGCTCGAGGGTACCAAGACCGTGCTTGTCGACACGCGCAAGACCACACCGGGCATGCGTGTCTTCGAGAAGGCCGCAGTCGAGATCGGCGGCGGCAGCAACCACCGCTACAACCTGTCGACGGCCGTCATGCTCAAGGACAACCACATCGATGCCGCCGGTGGCGTGACGCGCGCGATCGAGATGGCGCGCGCCCATGCGTCGTTTACCACGACGGTCGAGATTGAGTGCGAGAATCTGGACATGGTGCGCGAGGCCGTGGAGGCCGGCGCCGACATCATCATGTTCGACAACATGACCCATGACGACATGGCCGCCGCCATTGAGCTTATCGCCGGCCGCGCCAAGACCGAGTGCTCGGGCAACGTGGACGCCGACAATATTCGCGCCCTGGCTGATCTGGGCGTCGACTACATTAGCTCGGGCGCCCTGACGCACTCCGCGCCGATCCTCGACCTCTCGCTTAAGCACCTGCGTCTGCTGGACGGTAAATAATGAACGCCCGCGAGCGTCGCCGTGCCATCATGGCCGTGCTCGAGGGGGCCAAGGGGCCCGTATCGGGCAGCGCGCTTGCCCGCGAGGTGGGTGTGAGCCGCCAGATCGTGGTGCAGGACATCGCCCTGCTGCGCGCCGATGGGCACGATATCGTGGCGACCAACCGCGGCTACGTGCTGCAGGAGGCCCCCAGCAGCCCCGCCGTGCCTACGCGCTTGGTCAAGGTTCGCCACAGCGTGGAGCAGGCAGGCGATGAGCTCACGAGTATCGTCGACGCCGGCGGCGCCGTGCTCAACGTGATTGTCAATCACCGCGTGTACGGTAAGATTACGGCCGACCTGGACATCCGCAATCGTCGCGATGTCGAGCGCTATCTGCGCGATATCGAGAGCGGCAAGAGCTTTCCGCTGCTGACGGTGACCAGCGGCTACCACTTCCATCGCATTGCGGCGGAGGACGAACAGACCCTCGACGAGATCGAGGCGATGCTCAAGGAAAAAGGCTACCTAGCCGATTTAATGCCCTACGAGGATGATTTGTCCTAGCCCGACAC
>CABSUD010000064.1:0-6726 GCA_902480795.1 uncultured Collinsella sp.
GAAGAAGTTCTCTGCCGAGGATGCGCTCGACGCCATCGTCGTCGAGGCCTACCAGTCCGTCGCCCGCACGCCCGACCTGCTGCCCGTTCTGAAGGAGAACGGCGTGGTCGACTCCGGCGCCTTTGGCTTTGCCATCTTCCTTGAGAACTTCGTGGCCGCAGCACTTGGCCGCAGCACCGTTGTCGAGGATTTCTCCGCTACGTTTGATTCCGCTGGCTCTGCCCGCGACGCGGCCCTTGGTCGCGTTGAGATCGAGGCCAACGACGACTGGGAGGGCTCGGAGTTTCGCTACTGCAACGAGTTCCTCTTTAAGGCCGACGCTCCCTTTGACGAGGACGAGTGCCTTAAGTTCCTGGGCTCCATGGGCGACTGCGAGTTGCTCGTGGGTGCCTACCCCGACTACAAAATCCACGTGCACTCCAACACCCCCAACCTGGTGCTCGAGCACATGCTGCAGCTCGGTCAGATCTATGAGGTCTTTATCCACAACATGGAGATGGAGGCCCACGACCGTACCGCTAAGATTCACGAGGACCAAGAGAAGGCCGCCGAGCCCGCGAAGGCCCTGGGCTTTGTCGCCGTTGCCGCCGGTTCCGGTGAGGCTGACATCCTCAAGTCCCTCGGCGTTGACGTGATCGTCTCGGGTGGCCAGACCATGAACCCCTCGACCGCCGACCTGTTGGGCGCCGTCGACCAGGTCAACGCGACCTCGGTCATCATCCTGCCCAATAACGGCAACATCCGCATGGCTGCCGAGGCCGCTGCCTCTGCCTGCACCGATAAGAAGGTCGCCGTCGTTCCCACCAAGACCGTTCCCCAGGCGTTCTCCGCGCTGTTCGCCGTCCTGCCCGATTCCGAGCTCGAGGACGCCGTTGCCGCTATGGTCGACGCCATCAGCGAGGTCCGCGATGGCGAGGTCACCCGCGCCGTGCGCGACTCCAGCGCCTCCGACGGCTCGCCGATTCACTCCGGTGACGTCATGGGTATCATCGCCGGTTCCATCGACGTGGTCGGCTCCGATGTGAAACAGGTCACCCTCGACTGCATCAACCGCATGCAGGAGGAAGAGGAGGGCGACGCGCTGACGATTCTGGCCGGCGAGGAACTGTCCGACGAGGCTTTCCAGGAGATCGTCGACGCCATCGAGGAAGCTCAGCCCGACCTGGAGGTCGACGCTCATCGTGGCGAGCAGCCTCTCTATCCCGTGATCTTCTCGATCGAGTAGGCATCTGAACATGTCCGAGCTATGCTCCGTGCCGCGCGTCTCGGAGCGCTTTGCCCAGAGCAATGCGCTCGGCGAGGATATCGCGCGACTCAAATATGTTTCGGGTAAACGTGAGGAGGCCCTTCGCCGTCTGGGAATTCGGACGGTGGGGGACCTCCTTCTCCATATCCCGCATCGATATCTGGACTTCACCCGATCTTGGTCCATCGAGATGGCGCCCATCGGTACCGTGTGCACAATCATTGCCACGGTCGATCGCATTGTTCAAAAGCAGCCTCGTCCGCGCATGCAGGTGACCGAGGTATCGCTCGTGGATGACACGGGCGTACTGCAGGTCGCCTTTTTCCGCCAGCCCTGGATTGCCCAGCAGCTTAAGCGGGGCGACCGCCTGGCCGTGATGGGTAAGGTCGAGTTTGCCTACGGCTTTAAGCAGATGGCCTCGCCGCATTTTGAAAAGCTTGAGGATGGTCGTGCCGCAGGTACGATTTTGCCAGTCCACTACGTAAGCGACGGCGTAAGCCAGGCATGGATGCGCCGCATCGTAAGCGGCGCGCTCGAGGTCGTCGGCAATCCGTTCGATCCGATTCCCGCGCCGCTGCGCGCAAAGCGGAAGCTCATGAGCAATGCCCGCGCGTTGCGTTCGATCCACTTTCCATCGAGTATGGCAGAGCGCGATATCGCGCGCGCACGGCTTGCCTACGAGGAGTGCCTCTACCTGCAGCTGGCGCTGCGCCTGCGCAACGTCGGCGGCCTGGTCGATGTGGTTCCCTATGCCCACACCGCGGGCGAGCACCTGGCCGCGCTTAAGCAAGCCCTGCCGTTTTCGCTGAGCGACGAGCAGGAGACCGCGTTCCAAGATATCCTGCGCGATATGTGCGATGGTGGGCGCGTGATGAACCGCCTGCTGCTGGGCGATGTCGGTACCGGTAAGACCGCCGTTGCCGCCTGCGCTCTGGCTGTGGCTGCCGATAGCGGTACGCAGGCCTGCGTTATGGCGCCCACGGGCGTGTTGGCGCGCCAATATGCCGATAAGACCGGCCCTCTGCTCTCGCAGGCGGGCATGTCCTGGGCGCTTCTGACGGGTGCCACGCCGGCCTCAGAGCGCGAGCAGATCCATGCCCAGCTTGAATCGGGCGAGCTCGACGTCCTCTTTGGAACCCACGCGGTGCTTTCGGATAACGTTGCATTCAATCATCTGTCGCTTGTCGTCATCGACGAGCAGCACCGGTTTGGCGTTGGCCAACGCAACGCCCTACGCGCGAAGGGCCCCGGTGCGGACCTGCTCGTTATGACGGCGACACCGATCCCGCGTACGCTGGCGCTTTCGGTCTACGGCGATCTGGACACGAGTATCATCCGCCATCGGCCCGTCCCTGGCGCTGGCGTGACGACACGCGTGCTCACCGAGTCGAGCCGCGACCTCGCCTATGGCGCCATCCGCGAGGCGCATGAAAAGGGTCAGCAGGCCTACGTGATTTGCCCGCTCGTGGAGCCGAGTGACTCGGCCGATGAGCTTGAAGACGTGCCCGGTATCGCCCGCGACGACGAGGGCCGCGTGACCGTGCCTGTGCCGCTGCACGATACGGCGACCGAGCTCGATCGCCTGCGTCTGGCGTTGCCGGGTCTTGCCATCGAGCGCCTTCACGGCCGTATGCCAGCGGGGGAGAAGGATCGCGTTATCGACGCCTTCAAGCGTGGCGAGATTGACGTGCTCGTCTCGACTACGGTGGTCGAGGTGGGCGTCGACGTGCCCAACGCCACCGTCATGGTCATCGAGAACGGTGAGCGGTTTGGCTTGGCGGCGCTGCATCAGCTACGCGGTCGCGTGGGCCGCGGCAGCGTGTCGGGCACGTGCCTGGTCATGACGCACTCCAAGGGCAATGGCGGCGCCTCGGCGGCACAAGACCGTCTCCAGTCGCTCGAAAAGACCTCGGATGGTTTTACGCTTGCCCAGATGGACCTGCGTCTGCGTCACGAGGGCGAAATCCTGGGGTACCGTCAGCACGGTGGCGTGACCTTGCGCTTTGTGGACCTGGATGCCGATGAGGACCTTATCGAATGGGCCCATTTGGACGCGGTCGAGCTCTTGCGGTATGCTTGTAACCTTGACTCTGTGGCGACGCGTCCCTTGCGCGAGGCGGTCGCCATGCGTTATCGACATATCTTTAAGGAGGTCAGCGGAGGATGAGAATCATCGGCGGCGAATGGCGCGGTCGTAAGATCGAGGAGCCCCGTGGTCGCGATGTCACCCGCCCCACGACTGATCGCGTGCGCGAGGCGTGCGCATCTATGGTCATGTCGGCATTCGATTTCGATTTGGACGAGGTTCGTGTGCTGGACGCCTTTGGCGGCTCCGGTGCCTTAGGGTTAGAGATGCTCTCTCGTGGGGCCCGCTCGCTCACGACGTTTGAGATCGATCGCAACGCCGCGCGGCTCATTACCAAGAATATCGAGTCGCTCTGCCGTGACCGTGCGCGTTGGCGTGTGGTCACGGGCGACATGCTGGCAAGTGCCTCGCGCGGTCGTGTACCGGGCGGCCCCTTTGATTTGGTCCTGCTCGACCCGCCCTATGCTTTTGGTGCCGAGCCGGTCGAGGAAATGCTGCAGAACCTGGCTCAGCAGGGTCTGCTTGCGCCTGGCGCTTATGCCCTGTTTGAGCATGCCTCCGCCGATGCGGGCGCGCATCCGGCAGGCTTTGAGACTGTACGTGAGAAGCGCTACGGCATTACCTCGGTCGACCTGCTTCGTTGGGTCGGCGATGACGACGGTGAGGACGATAGTGCCGTCACCGATGCCGATAACAACGATGCCACGACGTTTCAGGAGGACGCCCATGAATGACACCATCAACCGCGTGATCGTCCCGGGCACCTTCGATCCCATCACGTTTGGCCATATCGATGTGATCCGCCGCGCCCGCCGCATCTTTCCCAGCGTGATCGTCGCTGTTGCAGAGTCGCAGGGTAAAAACGGTGTGGGCACCACGTTTATGCTCGATGAGCGCGTGGCGCTGGCCCGCGAGGCGCTCGGTAATATCGACGGCGTCGAAGTCCTGCCCTTTACCGGCCTCTTGGTCGATTTTGCCCGCGAACAGGGAGCAGGGGCTGTGGTCAAGGGCCTGCGTGCCATGACCGACTTTGAGTACGAGCTGCAGCAGGCCGACCTCAACTACCGCCTGGATAGCGAGCTGGAGTCCATCTTTGTCATGAGTGCTCCGCAGTACGGTTACATCTCGAGCTCGGTGGTACGCCAGATTGCGTCGCTTGGGAGCGATGTATCGACGTTTGTCCCACCAAACGTGGTTGAAGCGCTCAGACATCGCTTTTCGTGACGTTTTTTATTGCCTGGTGGCATGTGGTAAACTAGCACGATGATATGTTACCTATGAAAGGAGACCGGATGCCGGGCGAGAATTTTCCTGGCGATAGGATCGTCAGCTTGGTCGATGAGCTCGAAGGGCTGATCGAGGAAGCCAAGCCGCCTTTCGGCAAGAACGCTCAGTTCAAGGTCATCGACGCCGACGTGTTCTTCAACATCCTCGACGAGATCCGCATGAGCTATCCCGAGGAGTGGCAGAAGTCCCGCCGTATCCTTAAGGAGCGCGAGGAGCTTATGGCTTCCGCCGCCGCTCAGGCCGATTCCATCATCGCCGACGCTCAGCAGCAGGCCCTCACCATTGCCGGTGAGCAGGAGATCGTCCGACTTGCGCAGCAGCAGGCCGACGACATCCGCGATCGTGCCCAGCAGTACGAGCGCGAGACGCGTTATGCTGCCGAGGACTACGCAGAGCAGGTCTTTACGCACCTGGAGGAGAACCTCAAGAGCCTGACCGGCACCGTTACCCGTTGCCGTCAGCAGCTCAACGAGGGTGCCGCCCAACAGAATGGTCAGTGGTAATGGCTGAGTTCCCGAGCGTTACCGTCGATCTTTCCGAGCAGCTCGAGTTTCCTGGAGATTCGTATCCGCTGACCGGTAAGGTCGATGTCGCCACCTACACGGTGGGCGAGAAGGAGTACCAGCTTCAGGACGGCATCGACTACGACGTTGTCTTTACCAATGCCGGTACCGGTGTCTTGCTCACGGGTATGGTCCGCGCACACGCCACTGGCGAGTGCGACCGTTGCCTGGAGCCCGCTTCGTTTGATATTGCCGGTGAGATTGAGGAGTTCTACCTCTTTGAGGAGCCCGAGGATCCCGAGGCCTACGAGGACGGCTACGAGCTCCTGGGTGAGGACCGTATCGTCGATCTGGGTGAGCCTATCAATGACGCGGTCGTCATGGACACGCCGTTTGTGGTGCTCTGCAAGCCCGATTGCCGTGGTCTGTGCCCCACATGCGGTTGCAATCTCAACGTCGAGCAATGCGATTGCGCCGCCCAGGCAGAGGCAGAATGGGCCGCTGCCACGGAAAATCCATTTGCAGCATTGAAGAATCTCAAGCTTGACGAGTAAAACTGTGGTAGTATCGCTACTTGCGCGTAATCGCCACACTGGTTAGTTCATAAGGAAGGTCACTATGCCCGTACCTAAACAAAAGCAGGGTCGTATCCGCACTCACACCCGTCGTTCCGCCAACATGAAGATCTCGGCTGCGGCTCAGTCCACGTGCCCCCGTTGCGGCGCTGTTAAGCTCCCGCACCACGTGTGCCCCAGCTGCGGTTTCTACAAGGACCGCGAGGTTATCGTTACCGAGTAACGGTATACTCTGGATGCGATGCCGTTCCAAATGGAACCACAATGGCCGGCTCAATGAGTCGGCCATTTTTGTATAAGGAGTATGTATATGAGTAACGTTCGCGTTTGTGTAGACGTTGTGGGCGGAGACGAGAAGCCTCAGGTTGTTCTCGATGGTATCGAGGCTGCGCTTGCCGCCGATCCCGATATCGAGGTCTTGGCAGCTGGCCCCGCCGAAATCGTCAATCCCTTTGCAGCTTCCCATGCACGTGTTGAGGCCCTTGAGGCACCCGACGTTATCGCCATGGATGACGATCCCATCCGCGCCGTGATGACCAAGCGTAAGTCGTCGATCGTGCTTTCTTGCCGCGCCATCAAAAAGGGAAATGCGGACGCCTTCTTCTCTGCCGGCTCGACCGGTGCCATGACCGCCTCTGCCACCGCCTACGTGACGCCGTTTAGGTATCAGGCCGAAGGCAAGAAGCAGCCGGTGCGCCCCTGTCTGACCAATGCGCTGCCCAATCGCGCCGGCGGTCTGACGGTGCTGTGCGACATGGGTGCCAACCCCGATGTCGAGGTTGACGATATGGTGCGTTTTGCCCAGATGGGCAGCGCCTATGCTCGCGTCGTCCTGGGCATCGAGCATCCTCGCGTGGGCCTGCTTGCCAACGGCACCGAGGACGAGAAGGGTTCCAACTTTACCAAGGCCTGTTTCCCTGCTATGAAGGCCGCCGTTCCCGGCTTTGTTGGTAACTGCGAGGGCACCGACCTCACCTCAGGCAACTTCGATGTCGTCGTTGCCGATGGTATGTCGGGCAATATTGCGCT
>CABSUD010000065.1:0-6672 GCA_902480795.1 uncultured Collinsella sp.
CTAGCCGCTACTCCATCATGTCGAGGACGGAGGGGCGCAGCTCGCTCTCGGCCGCCTCGGGATCGGTCTCGCGCAGGCGGTTGATGTAGCGGTTGTACCACATCACGGCAAGGCCCAGGAAGACAACCACGCCGCCAACGTTGTAGACCAGCGTCAGCCACAGCGGCTGATCGAGAGGAATGGTGCCGCAGATAAGCACAAAGCAGAAGACCACGAGCAGGAAGGCGGCAACGACCAGGCCAAAGCTGCGCGAGCCCATGCGGAAGTCACGGGGGGCGGCGTCGAAGTTCTTGCGCAGCATAAAGTAGGCAAGCAGGATCAGCAGCGGCGGGAGCAGAGCAGTGGCAGCCGTCATGTTAGTGACGATCATGAGCAGGTCGTCGAGGTTGCCGGAGCCCAGGGCCGGGATGATCAGGATGGGGACGACGATGGCGAACTGCAGCCAGGCAGCGCGGGCAGGAATGCCGTGCTCGTTGAGCTCGACGATCTTGCTACCAAAGACGCCCTTGGGGATCTCGGTGAAGAAGACCTTGATGGGAGCGGAGGTCCACATCATGAGGGAACCCAGCGTAGCGGCGAGAAGGATCAAGCCGATGACGCGCGTGGACACTTCCATAGGAATGCCAAAGTGGGCAAAGACAGCGCCGAACACGTCGAAGATGCCGGTGGAGATGGCAACGCTGCCCTCGGGAATGAACAGGTTGACCAGCAGCGAAGCGCCTGCATACAGAAGGCCGATGGTCAGGCCGGCGATAACGACGGTGCGCACGAAGGCCTTGACGCCACCCTTAAGGTCGTTAAGGAACACGCCGACAGACTCAGCGCCGCCAACGCCCTGGATGATCCAGGCAAGCGTACCGAAGAAGCCCCACATAGTTGCGAAGTTGCTCATGTCGGGAGCCATGTTAGCGGGGGTAGGAGCCGTAGCGAACTCGACGCCGCCAAAGGCAGCAGCCAGGGACAGCAGGATAAACACAGCGGTCAGGCCGAGAGCCGCGGTCGAACCGAAGGAGGAAATGGAGCCGATCCACTTAGCGCCCTTGGTCGAAACCCACGTGGCGATAGCAAAGACGACGATCTCGATAATGGTGATCCACAGCTGCGAAAGCTCGGCATTGGCACCAAAGAACACGTAGCTCGCATAAATGATGACATTTGTCAAGACGGACGCAAAGTAGAACAGGTTGACTAACCAGTAGCTAAACGCCGTCAGGAATGCCCAGCGACCGCCCATCGAGGTCTTGACCCAGGCGTACACGCCGGACTCAGAGTCCTTGTTGAGGCCGACGAACTCGGCAGTAACCAGGGTATAGGGGACAAAGTACAAAAGCGTGGCGAAAAAGAACGACGGCGCAGCTGCCAAGCCGATGGCCGCGTTGTTGTTGATGATGTTCTTGATACCGAACACGGCGGCGACCGTCATGCCCAGCAGAGCGAACGAACCAATCGTTCCTCGTTTTTCAGAGCTCATAAGCCCTCCCAATCATCTGTTAAATGTCATCTAAAACCGTCCGAGCTGCAAGTGCAAACACGGATGGCGCACCTGCTAAGGGGAATGGGGAAAAGGGAGTCAACAAAGCCATCCCCCTTAACGGCGCGAAGCAAACGTCCAGGCGGACGAATACTACTTGTTGGGGAAGGAATAACCTTCGACTGTCACGTGCAGTACCACGACGCGGGGATCCGCGGCATCGGCCACGACACGGTAGGCCTCGTCAATTTCGACGACGGCAACGCCGCCGGCGGGAATCGTCACGGTCTCCCCCGTACCCTCAAAGCGCTCGCGATCATCGATATCGCTGTAGGCGCGCGTACAGGTAAGATCGGCCTTGGAAGCCACCTCAACGGTCAGATTGCCGTCGAGCGGGGCGAGCACGGCATGGTAGCGACGGTGACCGACCAGATCGGCAGTAGCCGCCTCGTGGGCGTTCACCCACCAATACACCAGCGAGTCGCCGATAGAGTACGCCACATCGTGCTGCAGTTCAGAAACGCCGTCGAGTGCCTGACCGGTACGCATCCACTTCTTGACGGACTTCATCTGAGCGTCGAAATCGGCGCGCGAGTTAAAGACATGCATGACTTATGCCTCCTTAATGGATGCCAGTGCCTGAGCCAGATCGGCAGACGTCAGCGGTCGCAGGGACACCTCAAAGCTGAAGCTCTCAAAACGGGTGCGATAGGAATCGAGCACCTCGGAACCCCAAGAGTTCGAGCCAAGGCCGAGCAGCTGGTCGTTGATGTTGACCGTAACCGTGTCGCCCGGGACAAGATCGTAGACATGCTTGGCGCTATCGATAGCCTCGCAGCTATAGGGCCATGCGGAGAACGAGAACGGATTGGAAGCGGCGTCGCTCGGACGCGTCACGACCAGACCGTCACCGTGGCTGGAGCGCAGGGCAACCCAGCGGGTACCCTCGCGGTTGGCACAGTCCTGAGGCATAACGTAGGGCGTGAACATGTCGTCGACCGTAGTGCGGTAATGACCGACCGGGTTGGCACGCAGCGAGTCCGGATAGTTCTCGCCCGGGCCGTGGCCATACCACTCGACGGCACGATCGCAACCGGGAACCTCAAAGGAGATGCCGATGCGCGGGATAATGTCCGAATAGTCGCCGTAGGGCTCGCCGGAAACCTTGAGGTCGACGCGACCGCTCGGAAGCACGGTGTAGACAAGCTCGACGCGCATGCCGAACGCGCGGACGGGAGGAGCAATACGTTGGCTCACGGTAACGACGACCGCATTGCCGTCCTGCTTCCAAAAAACCTTGCGGGTGGACGTCTGCATTACATCAATGAAGTTGTCCTTCCACAGGGAGTCGTACTCCTGGGCGTGGTTGTCGACGAGCGGATGCCAAAAACCAACCTGGGGACCAGAGGCCATGACGTCACGCCCGGATGCCTTCCACTTGCTCACGGTGCCGTTGACCTTGCTGAAGGTCAGCTCGCCGTTGAGGGAGTGAATGCGAATCTCCTGCTCGGTCTCCTCGACCGTAAGCTCAGAACGAGCTGGGGCGGCGATGGCCGGCGCCGGATGGTTTGCGATGGCAAACTGGCTTGCACCCAGCTGGAACATCGGCTCGCACCAGACGTGAGCGGCCATGGTGTAGGCGCGCACGGTCAGCAGGGTCTCGCCTACCGCGGCCTCGCGAATCACCAGCGGAAGCTGGACGGACTCGCCGGGGGCAACCGCACCGGGCATGAGCGTCTTGCGGCAAACCACGTCGCCGTCCACCAGGGTCTCCGCCGACAGGCAAACATCCTCGAGGGTGGTAAACCAACGCTTGTTGGTGACGGCCAGCTCGCCCGCCTCGGCATCGTAGGCCATGCGAACCGGGCAGATGACCTGACCATACTCAGTGAGGCCCGGGCTCGGCTGCTGCCAAGGGAACACCATGCCGTCGATGCAGAAGTTGCTGTTATTGGGGTAATCGCCGTTGTCGCCACCATACATATCGTAGGCAACGCCGTCCTCGGTCACAGCAGCCAAACCGTGGTCGCACCATTCCCAGATAAACTGGCCTTGGATGCAATCCCAGCGATCGAAGACCTCCTGGTACTCGGACAGACCTCCGGGGCCATTACCCATGGAGTGGCCATACTCGCAGTTGATGCGCGGCTTGGGGAACGGATGCTCACCAAAGTCGTTCATCTGCGACACACGGGAGTACATCGTGGAAATGACGTCGACGGTATCGGCGTTGCGGTCCTCCTCGTAGTGGACCGGACGACCATCGAGCTCGTGAGCCTTGGCGTACATCGCGCGGATGTTGCAGCCATAGCCGCTCTCGTTGCCCAGCGACCACATGATGATGCACGCGTGGTTGCGCTCCTGCATCACCAGGCGCTCAATACGGTCGACGTAGGCCGGCTCCCATGCCGGGTCGTCGGTAACCAGGGCGATGTTGCCGATATTCTCGAAGCCGTGGCTCTCCATATCGGTCTCGGCGACCAGCATGATGCCATACTCATCACACAGCTCGTAGAAGCGCGGGTCATTGGCATAGTGAGAGGTGCGCACTGCGTTGATGTTGTGCTGCTTCATGAGCTCCAGGTCGCGGCGCATGCGATCGAGGCCCACGGCGCGGCCCTTGTGATCGTCGTGATCGTGGCGGTTGACGCCATGCATCTTAAAGTAAGTGCCGTTGAGGTAGATATGATTGCCCTCGACCGTCACCTCGGCAAGACCCTGGCGATGCGGGACGTACTCGCTCACCTTGTCGCCGTCGTAGACCTCAAACGTAAGATCGTAGAGGAAGGGGTCCTCGGGATTCCAGAAGTGGGCATCGGTCACGCTGCACTCGGCATGGCCGTCGACGCACTCACCCGTAGCCACCACGTTCTCGCCATCGCTGAGCGTAAACACAACGCGGGAAGCGCCCTCGGCAACCGTATCGAGCGTGATCAGAGCGGCATCGCCCTCGCGGTGCGTGCGGAACCTAAAGTCGACCAGGTGCGCGGCGGGACGCTGCATAAGGTACACATCGCGGAAGATGCCCGAGGCCCACCACATGTCCTGATCCTCGATGTAGCTGCCATCGCTGTACTGCAGGACCTTGACCGCAAACAGGTTGTCGCCCTCGACGAGCGCGTCGGTCACATCGAACTCGGCAGACAGGCGCGAACCCTTGGTCATGCCGATATACTGACCGTTGACGTACAGCTCGCCATAGCTCTCGATGCCGTCGAAGCGAATGATCTCGCGAGCGCCGGCAGGAACGGCGGGAAGGTTGACGATGCGCTGGTAGACGCCCGTGGGGTCGTCGGAGGGAACGAACGGCTGATCCACCGGGAACGGAAAACCCTCGTCGGTGTAGGCAAGGTTGCCATAGCCGTCCACCTGCCACAGGTGCGGAACCTCCACGTGATCCCACTCGGGCTTGTACGTGGAGAGTTCCTCGTTGGAGACGGCAGCGGGGCCCTCAAAGAGGCGGAACTGCCACGAGCCGGACAGCTGGACAAACCCGCGCGACAGCTCGCGGCTGTACGTTGCAGCGAGATCGGCGGTCTCATAACCCATAAAGTACGCATGGGGTGCCAGGCGGTTCCTATGGGTGAGCGCTTGGTTTTCCCAATCGTTAATGGTGTCCATGGTGATGCTCCTTCGTCATCGTAGTGATTCTTGTGCAACCGGTTGTCCTTATCTTACGGGCGATGCAAAAAACTGTGCAACCGGTTGTCCGCTGAACGGTCGATTTGGTCGGATTAACGGTGCAACCGGTTGTACAACCGCGACACTTATGTCACCCTGAGTATCGAAACTCAGCGCAAGACATCGTTCTCAAGCTTGTATGCAACCGCCACGCCCGCTGATATCTCACCCATACGAGACGTATTCGATTGCGGCTTGGTTGCAAAACGACACCGGTCACCGGATATCATGAACGCTGTTCAGGCGCACTATAGTAAGCTGTATCCGCACCAGCCCGTATCAGCGACAACATCGACCGCATTCTCCAGGAGACGCCATGACCCAATCAGTTCGCACCGCACCTACGCTTGCCGAGGTTGCCGCAGCTGCCGGCGTGTCGCGCTCCACGGCATCGCGCGCTCTCAACGATTCGCCCCGCATTAGCGAGGAAACCAAAAGGCGCGTCCGCGCGGCGGCCAAGGAAGTCAATTTTGTCCCCAACGCTCGTGGCCGAGCGCTCGCTGTCGGGCGCACGGAAATCATCGCCGTGCTCGTGACCGAGCCTCTGAGTGAACTCTTCAGCGACCCCACCTATAGCGAGTTTTTGAGCGGCATTACCGAGGAACTGTCGGAGTCGTCCTATCTGCCCGTTATCTTGCAGGCGTCTTCTACGCATGAGCGCAACCGCGCACGCGAGCACTTTGAGCGCCGCTCGTTCGACGCCGTGATCGACGTCTCCCCCTACAAGGGCAGCGAGCTGCTCGAGGTACTGTGCGAGCTGGGCGTACCCACCGTGTTGTGCGGCCAGCTCGAGGGCCACCCCTATCGCGATGTGTTCTCGACAGTCTACTCTGACGACGAAGAGGGCGGACGCTTTGCGGCACTCGCCATAAAGGATCGCGGGCGCAAAGATATCGTCGCCGTGTTGGGACCGCAAGACAACCCCGCTGTTGTCGACCGCCTGCTCGGCTACCGCGCCGTCTTGGGCGAAGACCTCCCAGACGCAAACGTTATCTATACCGGCTGGAACAGCGGAGACGGCTATCAGGCCATGCACCAGATTCTCGCGCGCGAGATCGCTTTCGATGGCGTGCTCTGCGGATCGGACCGTATCGCGGCTGGCGTCATCACCGCACTCAACGAGGCAGGCCTATCCGTTCCTGCGGACGTTTCTGTCGTCGGCTTCGACGATCACGAGATTGCGGCGCGCTGCGTCCCCGCGCTCACGACCGTCCGCCAGCCCCTGCGCGAAGAAGGACACATGGCCGCCAACATTGCGCTCGACATGATCAAGGGTGCCGAGCCCACCACCTCCGTGATGCACATGCAGCTGATCCAGAGAGACTCGCTATAAGAAAATGGAGCAGGCTTTCCGCGACGTCCGGTCACCCCATTCCCTCACAACCTCGACGCATAAAAAACGAGGGAAGGCACGCGTCCTTCCATCGTTTCGGGCAATATGTAGCCGCTCGCCTACATCAGGCGCAGGCTGAAGTGCTTGAGCTGAGCTCCGGAAACGGCACTCGGAGAAACCGACATAA
>CABSUD010000066.1:0-6562 GCA_902480795.1 uncultured Collinsella sp.
CCCTTCGTGTTACAGATCGAGACATTCGGAACCGTCTCTCGAAAACATCTCAATCTGTAACAGTTATTCGTCGAAATTTGGTCTCCCTGTTACAGATTGAGATGTTTGAAGCGGTGAGTTTACAGGTCGAACTTGGGCCCTTGTTGCCGTCCTTGAGGTCGGCGGTGTCCACTCGTAGGGCGTGCGTTACGC
This sequence comes from uncultured Collinsella sp., assembly GCA_902480795.1. Taxonomy (GTDB): domain Bacteria; phylum Actinomycetota; class Coriobacteriia; order Coriobacteriales; family Coriobacteriaceae; genus Collinsella. The sequence continues at coordinate 193 of CABSUD010000066.1, forward strand.
GATTGTTTCGAAACGGGCGGGAAACACAACGGGCCGGCGATGCACCTAGTATGCCTAGTCAACTGACTGTCTAACACCTAGGGGAGGATCGCGATGCAGGCAGATTCCGCTCAGCAGCAGGGCCTTTATCGCCCCGAATTCGACCACGATGCATGCGGCATCGGCGCGCTTGCCGATATCAACGGTGAGCGCCATCACCAGATTCTGGACGACGCGCTGTCCATTCTGGTCAACTTGGAGCACCGCGGCGGTACGGGACTCGAGAAGAACACCGGCGACGGCGCCGGCATCCTGTTCCAGGTTCCGCATCATTTTTTCCGCAAAGAGGCTCAAAAGTGCGGCCAGATTCTGCCGGCAGAGGGCGACTATGGCGTGGCCATGCTGTTCTTCCCGCAGGACGACAAGGGCGTAGAGGATGCCCGCCGCGTGTTTGAGGAGGGCTGCGCCGAGGCCGGCGTGCCGCTGCTTTTTTGGCGCGAGGTGCCGGTCGACCCGCACGATTTGGGCGAGACGGCCCGCGCCTGCATGCCCACCATCTTGCAGGCCTTCCTGGGCCGTCCGGACGACACGCCCGCCGGCGACGCCTTCGAGCGCCGCCTGTACGTGTGCCGCCGCACCATCGAGAAGAAGGCTGACGCCGAGTTTGCCCTGCGCAACAAGATCTTCTATGTGTGCTCCATGAGCTCGCGCACCATCGTGTACAAGGGCATGCTGGTCGCCACGCAGATGCGCCGCTTCTTCATCGACCTCAACGACGCCGCCGTCAAGACGGCCGTGGCGCTCGTACACTCGCGCTACTCCACCAACACCACGCCCAGTTGGGAGCGTGCGCACCCCAACCGCTTTATCATCCACAACGGCGAGATCAACACCCTCAAGGGCAACGTCAACTGGATTCGTGCCCGCGAGCCCAACCTGTACAGCCCCGTGTTGCAGCATGATCTTGAGCGCGTGATGCCCATCATCAACCGTGAGGGCTCCGATTCCGCGATTCTGGACAACGTGCTCGAGTTTTTGGTCATGAACGGTCGCCCGCTTACACGTGCCGCGTCCATGCTGCTGCCCGAGCCGTGGGACCACAACGACAGCCTGAGTGAGGAGCGCCGCGCCTACGACGCTTACCAGTCCATGCTCATGGAGCCGTGGGATGGCCCGGCGGCCATCGCCTTTACCGACGGTCGCACGCTGGGTGCCGCCCTCGACCGTAACGGCCTGCGTCCCGCCCGCTACTATGTGACGCGCGACGGTCGCTTTATGCTGGCAAGCGAGGTGGGCACCATCGAGGTGAGTCCCGAGAACATCCTGACGAGCGGCTGTCTGGGACCGGGCCAGATGCTCGAGGTCGATTTTGCCCGCGGCCGCGTCATCTACAACGACGAGCTGCGCGCCCGTTACGCCAAGGAAAAGCCCTATCGCGACTGGATCGCCGAGGAGACGCTGACCGTCGACGCGCTCGACAAGCCCGTCGCGCCCACGCCCGCCGAGGATACCGAGGTGCCCGCCGCCGTGCGCATGGCCAAGCTCGGGTATCACTGGGATGATGTTGACGAAGTCGTGCGTCCCATGGCCCAGCAGGGCAAGGCGCCGCTCGCCTCGATGGGTATCGATGCGCCGCTGGCCTGCCTGTCCAAGAAGACGCGCTCGTTCTTCGACTACTTCTATCAGCTGTTCGCTCAGGTCACGAATCCGCCCATCGACGCCCTGCGCGAGCATATGGTTACCTCGACCACGCTCTACCTGGGCAACCACGGCAACCTGCTCGAGGACTCCCGTACGGCCTGCCAGCTGGTGCGCCTGGAGCGTCCGCTGCTGAGCGAGGAGGAGTTCGACCGCATTTGCGCCATCGACCGCGTGGGCTTTAAGACCCGCCGTTTCCGTGCCGTCTACCGCCGCGATGCCGGCGAGGGTGCGCTGCAGGCTGCGCTCAAGCAGCTTGCAGAGGACGTTGAGGCCGCGGTCCGCGATGGCGTGAACATCGTGGTGTTGAGCGATCGTGCCGCTGCGGGCGAGGTGCCCGTACCGTCGCTGCTCGCCGTGGGCTGCGCGCACAACCACCTGATTCGCGCCGGCGTGCGTACCTTTGCCGACATCGTGGTGGAGTGCGGCGACGCCGTGTCCCCGCACGACTTTGCTGCACTGGTGGGCTACTCCGCGAGCGGTATCTATCCGTACAACGCGCATTCGTGCATTCGCGACTTGGCGGCGCACGGCGATCTGGACGTGACAGCCGAGCAGGGCATCGCCAACTACAACAAGGCTGCGACTGCCGGCATCGTTTCCATCATGTCCAAGATGGGCATCTCCACGGTGCAGAGCTACCACTCCGCGCAGATCTTCGAGGCCGTGGGCTTCACTCCGGAGTTCGTCAACGCGTACTTCGCCGGCACGGTGAGCCGTGTGGGCGGTATGGGTGTCGAGGACGTCGAACGCGAGCAAAATGAGCGCTATGACGCCGCGCTCGCTATCCTTAAGAGCCCGGCTCCCGATCAGCTGCCCACGTTGGGCCTGACCAAGTGGCGCCCGCTCGGCGGCGAGGATCACCTGATCGACCCCCAGACCGTCTACCTGCTGCAGACCGCCTGCCGTGAGGACAGCTACGACACCTTTAAGGAGTACAGCGCCCGCCTGCACCGCACCGGCCGTGCCGTGCGCCTGCGCGACCTGCTGGACTTTGATGCCAGCGGCCGCACCCCGGTTTCGCTCGACGAGGTGGAGCCCGCGCTCAATATCGTCCGCCGCTTTAACACCGGCGCCATGTCGTACGGTTCCATAAGCAAAGAGGCACACGAGTGCATGGCCATTGCCATGAACCGCCTGCACGGCCGTTCCAACTCGGGCGAGGGCGGCGAGGACCCGCGCCGCGAGACCCCGCTGGCCAACGGTGACTCTAAGAACTCCGCCATCAAGCAGGTGGCAAGCGCGCGCTTTGGTGTGACGAGCCGCTACCTGTGCAGCGCCTTCGAGATTCAGATCAAGATGGCCCAGGGCGCCAAGCCCGGCGAGGGCGGACACCTGCCCGGCAAGAAGGTCTACCCCTGGATCGCCGAGGTTCGTCAGTCCACGCCCGGCATCGGCCTGATCTCGCCTCCGCCGCACCACGACATCTACTCCATCGAGGACTTGGCGGAGCTGATCTTCGATCTTAAGAACGCCAACCCCGGTGCGCGCGTGTCGGTCAAGCTGGTCAGCGAGGCCGGCGTCGGCACCATCGCCACCGGTGTGGCCAAGGGTGCCGCCGACAAGATCTTGATCAGCGGTCATAACGGCGGCTCGGGTGCCGCGGCGCGCGACTCCATTTGGCACGCCGGCCTGCCGCTGGAGCTTGGCCTTGCCGAGGCCCAGCAGACGCTGCTGCAAAACGGCCTGCGCTCACGCGTGGTGCTCGAAGCCGACGGCAAGCTCATGGACGGCACCGACGTCGCTGTCGCCTGCCTGTTGGGCGCCGAGGAGTTTGGCTTTGCGACCATGCCGCTCATCTCCATGGGCTGCCTCATGCAGCGCGACTGCCAGCAGGATACCTGCCCGGCCGGCATCGCTACGCAAAACTGCCGCCTGCGCCGCGGCTTCCGCGGCAAGCCCGAGCACGTTGAGCACTTTATGCTCTTTGTTGCCGAGCAGCTGCGCGAGGTCATGGCGAGCCTGGGCTTCCGCACCGTCGACGAGATGGTCGGTCATCCCGAGTGCTTGCGCCAGATTGAGGTCCCGGGCAACCGCAAGGCTAACCTGCTGGATCTGTCGCCCGTGCTGGCGAGCGCGACCTGTGAGTTTGGTGCCCACATCCCGGGTGCCGACGGCCGTCACTTCCTGCCCCAGATGGCTGCGGACAGCGAGCTCGACAAGACGCTCGACTCCACGTTGTTTGTGCCCTATACGGCCGATGCCCGTGCACACCTGCGTCCGATTCGCTTCCGCGCCGATATCGCCAACGTCAACCGCTGCGTGGGCACCATCTTGGGCAACGCGGTGACCAAGGCGCATCCCGAGGGCCTGCCCGCCGGCTCCATCACCATCGATTGCGATGGTTCGGCCGGTCAGAGCTTTGGCGCCTTCCTGCCGCGCGGCATTACGCTCAACGTGTGCGGCGACGCCAACGACTACTTTGGCAAGGGCCTTTCGGGCGGCGAGGTGTCGGTGCGCCCCAACCCGCATGCGACCTACAAGTTCGATGAGAACATCATCGTGGGCAACGTTGCGTTCTTTGGCGCCACGAGCGGCCGCGGCTTCATTAACGGCCTGGCAGGCCAGCGCTTTGGCGTACGCAACTCCGGAGCCACGGTGGTGGTCGAGGGCTGCGGCAACCATGGCTGCGAGTACATGACGGGCGGTCTGGCGCTCATCCTGGGCGAGGTCGGGCAGAACTTCGCCGCCGGCATGACGGGTGGCGTGGCCTATGTCTTTGACCAGTACGGCACGCTCGATGCCCGTGTGAACCACGAGAGCGTTGAGCTTAAAGCCCCGACGGCCGGCGAGCTGGCGCAGATTCGCGAGCTCATCCAGGAGCACGTGGACGCGACGCAGAGCCCGCGCGGCATCAAGCTGCTCTACAGCTTTGAGACGATGAGCAAGCACTTTGTGAAGGTCATTCCGACCGAGTACGAGCGCGTGCTGGCGATTGTCGCCGCCGCCGAGGCCGTCGGCAAGACGCATGAGCAGGCCGAGGAGCTGGCGTTTGACATCGTGACCGGTCGCGCCGACGCCGCCGATGTCGCTCGCTTTGATGCGGCGGGTGGTGTCGCTGGCGCTGTGCCCGCCGCCAGCTCTGTTGCTTCGACCAAGAAGGAGGCGTAAGTGCCATGGGTAAGCCCGGTGCTTTTCTTGATATCGATCGCGTGACCCACGGGCTGCGCCCCGTGGAGGAGCGCAGCCGCGATTTCGATCCGCTGTACGTGGAGCTCGACGACGATGCGCGCCGTGCCCAGGCGAGCCGCTGCATGATGTGCGGTGTGGCGTTTTGTCAGATGGGTGCGAGCTTTGGCAAGGCGCGTCCGAGTGGCTGCCCGCTGCACAATCTGATTCCCGAGTGGAACGAGCTAGTGTATCGCGGCCGCTGGGACGAGGCTGCCGAGCGTCTGTCACTCACCTCGCCCATGCCCGAGTTCACGAGCCGTGTGTGCCCGGCGCTGTGCGAGGCCGCGTGCAACCTGGGCTCGGTCGACGGCCAGCCCACGACGATTCACGATAACGAGCGCGCGATCAGCGACCATGAGTGGGCCAACGGCGGTCCGCGCCGCTTTGAGCCGGCGGGGGAGGGCGCGCCCACGGTTGCCGTGGTGGGCTCCGGTCCTGCTGGTCTGGTGGCAGCATGGGAGCTTGCGCGTCGCGGTGCCCGCGTGACGGTGTTTGAGCGTGACGACCGCCCGGGCGGCCTGCTCATGTACGGCATTCCCAACATGAAGCTCGAGAAGTCCGTGGTCGAGCGTCGTGTGGCACTTATGCGCGAGCTGGGCATTGTGTTCGAGCTGGGTGCCGACGTTACGAACCCTGCGGTGGCGGCCAAGCTCAATGGCTTTGACGCCGTCGTGGTGGCTGCCGGTGCTCGCGCCCCGCGTGGGCTTTCGGCTGCGAACATTGATGTCCCGGGCGTGGTGTATGCCGTGGACTACCTGACGGCTTCGACCGTCTCGGTGCTCGATGGCGGCGAGCCCGCGGTGAACGCGCGCGGTCTGGACGTCGTGGTCATTGGCGGCGGCGATACCGGTAACGACTGCGTGGGCACCGCGGTACGTCAGGGTGCGCGCAGCGTGCGCCAGTTTGAGTTCTTGCCGGCGGCGCCTGATGCGCGCGCGGCGAGCAACCCCTGGCCGCAGTGGCCCAACGTGAAGAAGACCGATTACGGCCAGCAGGAGGCCATCGCTACCATGGGCGGCGAGATGCGCGCCTGGGGTGTGGATACGCTCGAGGTGCTGTTGGACAAGAAGGGCGCGGCCGCGGGCCTGCGCGTGGTCGATCTGGATTGGTCGGCTGGCAAGCCCGAGCGCATCGCGGGTTCCGAGCACGAGGTGCCGGCCCAGCTGGTGCTCATCGCCTGCGGTTTTACAGGTCCCGAGCATGGCGTGTTCGACGCCGTTGGCGTGCCTGTTGACACCGCTGGTCGTCCGCTGCCGGTGATGGCTGCCGAGGGCTCGCACCTTGCGGCCCGTGTCGACGGCGTCGCCGCGGATGCCGCGCCGGTGTATGTGGCGGGAGATGCTCGCAACGGCAGCTCGCTCGTGGTGAACGCCATGGCCGATGCCCTGGCCTGCGCAGCCGAAGTCGCCGAGGCGCTGGAGCTGTAAAGCAGTCATTTAAGAACGTCCCCAACGACTGGTCGTTGGGGACGTTCTTTTTTGTCTGGTCGTTGGGGACACTCCTTGCGGGTTTGCGACCGATT
>CABSUD010000067.1:0-6494 GCA_902480795.1 uncultured Collinsella sp.
CACACCCGCAATTGTAAACAACTTGTTGCGCCGCCCTCCCAGGGCGGCATTTTTATGTCATGCCCTTACAGTTGTACCTTGCACTTTACGCTATCAAAGTGCGTGCTGCAAAAACGTTACTGGAGGGCTTCTATGGCATCAGCTCTGTCCGATTTTCAACCGCAACCAGCGCCCCAGGCCACCGCGGCGGCGCAGGCCGCTATCGGTGACGGTCTTGTCGCAGAAGCTCAGGCTTTTGCAGACGAGCTCGCTGCATGGCGACACGATCTACACCAGATGCCCGAGCTGGGTAACAATCTTCCGCAGACGTCTGCCTATATCCAGGCACGTCTGGACGAGATGGACATCCCCCATACCACGCTAGTCGACGGTTCCTGCGTCGTTGGCCTGATCGGTGCCGGTGCGGCCGCTCAGGGCAATGGCACGTGCAAGGACGAGCAGGCCGGAACGGTCGTCATGCTCCGAGGCGATATGGATGCCCTTCCCGTTGTCGAGGAATCCGGCGAGCCCTTTGCATCCACCAATGGCTGCATGCATGCTTGCGGTCACGATATGCACGCGACGGCCCTGCTTGGTGCGGCGCGCCTGCTCAAGGCCCGCGAGGCCGAGCTTGTGGAGGCCAACGCTACCGTCAAGTTGCTGTTCCAGCCGGGCGAGGAGACCTTTGAGGGAGCACGCGCTGCCATCGCCGACGGCTTGCTCGAGAACCCGCGCCCTCAGGCGGCCTTTGCCATGCATGTCAACAGCCAGTCGCCGCTTGGCCTGGTGCTCTACGGCAGCCCGGCGCTCTCGGGTGTGTACGGTTTCCGCATCACGCTCCAGGGCAAGGGCGGCCACGGTTCCAGCCCCGAGATCTGCATCGACCCCATCACGGCCGGCGTCCACGTGCACCTGGCGCTCCAGGAGCTTATCTCCCGCGAGGTGCCGGCGGCCAAGGAAGTCGCACTTACCGTTGGTAAGTTCGCCGGCGGCTTGGCGGCCAACGTCATCCCCGACACCTGCGTGCTCGAGGGAACGCTGCGCGGCTTTGATGTTGAGCTCATGGCTCACCTAAAGACCCGCATCGCGGAGGTCGTTAACGGCGTTGCTACGACCTATCGTACGCCGGCGACCATCGAGACGCTTTCGGATGTTCCGCCGCTTGTACTCGACAGCGATATGACTCAGGCGTCGCTTGGTTACGTGGGCGCAGTGCTGCCCAAGACGGCTTTCTTGCCGCTTTTCCATGCCATGGCGAGTGAGGACTTCGCGCTTATCTCGAGCAAGATCCCAAGTGCGTACTTTACCGTGGGCGCGGCCGTAACCGACACGGACGAACACTTTGCCCAGCACCATCCCAAGGCACGTTTTAACGATGCCGAGCTGCCGCTCGGTGCCGCGGCCTATACCGCCGTCGCTTTGGGCTATATCGCCGACCACCGGTAGCACCCAACCTTGCCTTTCAAGCCTGCGGGCATGGCCGACCTGGGCAAAGTCACGGGCACTATTACCTCGCTCGAGATGGTCGGCGGCACCGTGGGTGCCATTGTCTCGGGCGTGCTGTTCGATGCCACGGGCTCCTTTGTGAGCACCTGGATTGTCTGCTTGGCGTGCTCGGTGATCATGCTGGCGTTCTTGCTGGCGTCCGAGCCCATCGCCGCCAAGTTGCGCGCAAGCGTGGCGGGGGAGTAGACGTCCGTCGTTCTTTTCTGTTCGCCCCGTTCTGTCTGTGGCTGTCCTGGAAGCCGAATGGATGCTCGTACCATCATTCGGTTTCCAAGGCGGTCACGGGCCTGCGAAATGATCCGTTTTCCTCCGTCCCCAACAGATCACGTGATTCGAAAGAGGCGAAGGAAAACGAATCACAAACAGCGGCGGTGCGTCTGGCCGAACGAGTCCCCATACCCTCGTTCGGTCAGACGCGCCGCCGCGTTGCTGCTTTGTGCCGTATAATGTCCACTACCTATGACGCGATACAAAAGAAAGGTGTTTGCCCATGCAGGCACAGAAGGCGGAGGGAACCCGCGACCTTATCGGCGCCGAGATGCGCGCTTGGCAAAAGATGCAGCAGATTGCGGCCGGCGTATTCGAGCCGTTTGGCTTTAAGCCCATCGAAACGCCCGCGATCGAGCAGGTGGACGTCTTTGTCCACGGCATCGGCCAGTCGACCGACGTCGTGCGTAAGGAGATGTTCCGCGTCTTTAGCGGCGCCAACCTGGAGCGCGTTTTTACCGAGGGTACCGACACTAAGCTTAAGCCCAAGCAGCGCCTGGCACTTCGTCCCGAGGGCACGGCCGGTGTGGTGCGCGCCGTCGTGGAGAACAACCTGGTGCCCCAGGGCTCCACGCCGTTTAAGGCATACTACGCCGAGGCTATGTTCCGCGGCGAGCGTCCCCAGAAGGGCCGCCTGCGCCAGTTCCACCAGGTGGGCATCGAGTGGCTCGGCGCTCCCGATCCGGCGGCAGACGCCGAGTGCATCATCATGCTCATGGAGTTCTACAAGCGCCTTGGCTTCGATCTGTCCAAGCTTCGCCTGCTTATTAACTCGATGGGCGATGCTCAGTGCCGTCCGGCCTATCGCGAGCAGGTCAAGCAGTTTATCCTCGATCACGCCGACGAGATGTGCGACGAGTGTCGCGAGCGCGCCGAGCTCAATCCGCTGCGCGCCTTCGACTGCAAGAACGACCACTGCCGCGAGATCATGGCCGATGCACCGCTGATGGGCGACAACCTGTGCGATGAGTGCCGCGAGCACTACGAGCAGGTCAAGCGCTATTTGGATGCGGCGGGTATCGAGTATGTCGAGGATCCCACTCTGGTGCGCGGCCTGGACTACTACACCCGTACCGTCTTTGAGGTCGAGGCTCCCGGCGCCGGTGTCGGCTCCATCGGTGGCGGCGGTCGCTACGACGGCCTGGTCGAGCTTGAGGGCGGCAAGCCTACGGCCGGCGTCGGCTTCGCTGTTGGTTTTGAGCGCGCCCTGCTGGCCCTTCAGGCCTTTGGTAACGACTTGGGTGCCGAGGAGGCCCCGTGCGTCTACGTTGCCAATGCCGGCAAGGAGCTGCGCCAGAACGTCTTTGCCATCACGCAGGAGCTTCGCGCCGCTGGCATCGTGACCGAGGCCGACTACCAGGGTCGTTCGCTCAAAGCTCAGTTTAAGCAGGCCGACAAGGTGGGCGCCAAGCTCATTTTGGTCCTGGGTGGCGACGAGCTTGCCGCCGGCAAGGTCAAGGTGCGCGACATGGAGAGCCATGACGAGGTGCTGGTCGATTTGGCCAACGTTGTCGAGGCGGTTCGCGAGCGCCTGTAGCGCATCTTTTTGAGCTGCGGGCCTGCCAACGTGCCCTGCTCATGGAGAGCGATTGTTACGGGGGTGTTTCGCATTTATGCGGAATGCCCCCGTTTGTGTATGCCGTCCACCGAGAAATACGACCATTTGGGGCAAAAACCCTTGCAATGCAGAAAATACTTTTGTGTGGTAAAGCGCAATCAGCTTCGAAAGTTTTTGCCGAGTGCCTATAATAAATACCGCATGTTACGTGCATAGAAGGAGGAATGGGAGGAAACGTGGCTGAGAACCTAAGCAACCAGTCTGTACCCGAAGCCGCGGCGCGTGTCGCTGCCGTGGTCAACCGCCTCGTTAACCGAATCGGCTCGAATGCCGAGTCCAGGGAGCGTCTCGCCGAGATCGAGATCCCCGAGGAGCTGCGCGATAATCTGGCGCTGTTCCTGCGCCTGGAACGTCGTGTGCTTAGCGAGTATGATCCCGAGATCGCGGACCTGTTCGACAAGATTTTGACAGCCGAGTTTGTGGCCAATGCTGGCAACCCCGGTAGCCGCGCTGCCGACGAGTCCGTTGACGAACAGGGCGTGCCCACTGCCGACGAGCCCACCGCCGTGGCGTTTCGCGAAGTCGTCGATCTGATTGACAGCCTGCCGCTTGATAAGCAGCAGGTCATCGTTCGCGCCTTTACGAGCTTCTTCCACTTGGCAAACCTGTCGGAGGAGAACTACCGTGTGGCGCAGCTGCGCGAGCGCGAGGCCGGCGCATCGACCGATACCGAGGTCGATCCCGCCAACGAACTCACCGTCGCCTATCACCAGTTGGTAAACGAGATGGGCGTCGAGGGTGCCAATGAGCTGCTCGGCAAGCTCGAGTTCCACCCTGTCTTTACCGCACATCCCACCGAGGCCCGTCGTAAGGCCGTCGAGGGCAAGATTCGCCGTATCTCCAACCTGCTGGAGGAGCGTCCGCGTTTGGGCGGCTCCGACCTGGTGGAGAACGAGCGCCATATGCTGCAGGAGATCGACGCCCTGGTGCGTACGAGCCCCATCGCGCTCAAGAAGCCCACGCCGGTCGAGGAAGCCGATACCATCATCGACATCTTTGATAACACGCTGTTCGACGTTATCCCCGTCATCTATCGTCGTTTTGACGACTGGGTGCTGGGCGACAAGGCCGGTACCGTGCCGCCGCTGTGCCCGGCGTTCTTCCATCCCGGCAGCTGGATCGGTTCCGACCGCGACGGTAACCCCAACGTCACCGCCAAGGTGAGCCGTGAGGTCGCCGCCAAGTACTTTACCCACATGGTGCTCAAGCTCGAGGACAAGTGCCGCCGCATCGGCCGCAACCTCACGCTCGAGGCCACCTACAGCAAGCCGTCTGCCGAGCTCATCAACCTGTGGAACCATCAGGTCGAGATGAGCACCCAGTACACGGCCCGTGCCGAGCTGATCTCCGAGCACGAGCCGCATCGTGCCGTCATGCTCGTCATGGCCGACCGTCTGAACGCCACTGTGCGCCGTATCACCGACACCATGTACCACAGCGCCGACGAGTTCCTGGATGACCTGCGCGTCGTCCAGCGTTCGCTTGCTGCCTGCGGTGCCGTCCGTGCCGCCTACGGTCCGGTCCAGACCATCATCTGGCAGGTCGAGTCCTTCGGCTTCCATATGGTCGAGATGGAGTTCCGTCAGCACTCCGTGGTGCACGCCCGCGCCCTCAAGGATATCCACGAGAACGGTATCCACGGCGAACTGCAGCCCATGACGCGCGAGGTCATCGACACCTTCCGTGCCATCGGCTCCATCCAAAAGCGCTACGGCAAGAAGATGGCGCACCGCTATATCATCTCGTTCACCAAGAGCGCCCAGCATGTGGCCGACGTCTTTGAGCTTGCCCACTTGTCCTTTGCACACGAGGAGGATGTCCCCGAGCTCGACGTGATCCCGCTGTTCGAGCAGCTCGAGGACCTCGAGGGCTGCGTCGACGTGCTCGACCAGATGCTCACGCTGCCCGTGGTGCAGAAGCGCCTTGCCCAGACCAACCGCCGCATGGAGGTTATGCTGGGCTACTCCGACTCCTCCAAGGATGCCGGTCCTACCACGGCCATGCTCGCGCTGCACTCCGCGCAGGAGCGCATCGCCAAGTGGGCCGAGAAGAACGATATCGATCTGGTGCTCATGCACGGTCGCGGCGGTGCCGTGGGCCGTGGTGGCGGCCCGGCCAACAAGGCCGTGCTGGCTCAGCCCAAGGGTTCGGTCAACTGCTTCTTTAAGCTCACCGAGCAGGGCGAGGTCATCTTTGCCCGTTACGGTAACCGCACGCTGGCTCAGCGCCATGTTGAGTCCGTTGCCGCCGCAACGCTTCTGCAGTCGGCTCCGAGTGTCGAGAAGACCAACACCGAGACCACGCAGAAGTTCTGGGATATGGCCGAGAAGCTCAACGCCGCAAGCCACGAGCGCTATCTGGACCTACTGAACACCGAGGACTTTACACCGTGGTTCTCGACCGTGACGCCGCTGACCGAGGTCGGTCTGCTGCCGATCGGCTCGCGTCCCGCCAAGCGCGGCTTGGGTGCAAAGTCGCTCGACGACCTGCGTACCATTCCGTGGATCTTCAGCTGGAGCCAGGCGCGCATCAATCTGGCTGCTTGGTACGGCCTGGGTACCGCCTGCGAGCAGTTTGGCGATCTGGACCAGCTTAAGGCTGCCTACCAGGAGTGGCCGTTCTTCCGCACCTTTATCGACAACATCGAGATGTCGATCGCCAAGACCGACCAGCGCATCGCCAAGATGTATCTGCACCTGGGCGATCGCCAGGATCTGTCCGAGAAGGTCTTCACCGAGATGCAGCTCACGCGTAAGTGGGTCCTTGCCATCGTCGGTGACGAGTGGCCACTGCAGCGCCGCCGCGTGCTTGGCTGCGCCGTCCGCGTGCGTAACCCCTACGTCGACGCCCTGTCCATCGCCCAGGTCCGCGCCCTTCGCGAGGTGCGTATGAACCAGGACGAGATGGCCGAGGAGAAGAAGGCCGAGTACATGAGCCTGATTCTTTCGACTGTGACCGGCGTCTCGGCAGGTTTGCAGAACACGGGGTAATCGATAGCCCTGTAATCGTCCGGGTCCGCCATCAGTTTACTTTTAGGCACGTCCTCGGACATGCAAGAAGCCCTCGCTGCGCACTTCGTGCGGCGAGGGCTTCTTGCGTCCTGCGGAGTGTGCCTAAAAGTAAA
>CABSUD010000068.1:0-6451 GCA_902480795.1 uncultured Collinsella sp.
CAAAGGTCTCGAGCGCCCTCACGTCCAAATCACGCGCGGCAGCCAACAGCTCGGCCTCGCGCGTCCCCACGCCCACCTGCCACGCCATGCAGGCTCGTTCAAGACGGACGGCCAGCACCGACCGACGATTGGCACAGAAAATCTCGAGCGCCGCGTCAAACGAAAGGCCGGCAGAAAGCCCCAGGCGCACCACGTCGATCATCTCGGACACCTCACCGAGCGACACCCGCGCCGGGCCGCCCGCCCCAATCGCGCCCTTCATTCGCGCGGTCAGGGTATCAATCACCGAGCAGCCCGCAGCAATGACCAGTACCGCCTCACGCTTGCACGTCTCTACAATCGTGCGAGCATCCGCACGCTCCAAACCTGTCGCGGCAAATACGCTCAGGGCACACAGACAAGCCGCGACCCCGACCAGGGCGCTCATAACTCCACCCGCATAATGCGCCGGATAACTACCAGGGCAACGACGTTGAGGGCAAGTCCCAGCACCACGGCGCCCGCACCAGCCGGCGTCGCAAGACCGCGGCGAAAGTCTGCTGAAAGCAAAGCTAGTACCGCGCACATGCCCGCCGGCATCGCCGCAACCATGTGTGCCGACATACGCGCCTGTGACGTCTTAACGTCCAGACGGCGTTTGAGCTCAATGCGCTCACCCACCATGCTCGACGCCTCGGACAGCAAGCCGGCAAGCGGAGCCCCGGTACGCTGCGATACTTTGAGCGCCAAGGTGACAAGCGAGAGGCCGGGGGCATCGATGCGAACGAGTAGGTCATCGAGTGCGTCGGTCGCCGAGATACCGCAATCGATTGCCGCCGCCACCCGCAAAAACTCGGTATGCACCGGCTCTTGCGCATGGGCGCCCACAAAGCGCATGCCCTGTGCCAGCGAATGCCCCGAGGCAAGCGACATGGATAACGCTGTGAATGCCTCGGGCATGGCCTCTTCTACATCACGCTGTTCGCGTCGGCGATCGAAGGTGTCACGCGCGGCACCCACGCCAAACGGCGCCACCAGCCCCAAGACAAAGCCGATGGGCGACAACGACGCAACGGCCAGCAAAACGCTGCAGATACCGCTCGACAGCAGCAGAAATGCCAGACGAGCCGCGTTATCCTCAATAGCAAACCCAAGGCGATCTGCGGGGATTAGCAACGCCCACGAGCGGGCAATCTTTGTCAGCAGGTCGTTTTCCGCCAACTCACGGGGCAACTTCTCCGCCATCGATTCGAGCGTCTGACGTGCCAGCTCCGCCGGCGGCATCCGCGGCACACGAGGCTCTGCCCCACACGCCGTCGCGACAGAAAGCCCCGCCAAACCCCCTACGACGAGGGGCACAGCGATCTCCATTCGTCCACCTCCTCTTGCGTGAGCGTTCCCGACCGCAAGCCCTCCGCAATAAACGGCGGCTCGCGGTCGAGCGTCCAGGTGCGTTCGGCGGCATCGAACGTCACGTAGCGTTCGAGCTCAACACCGCCCGACGCGCCGCGGTGAACCCCCGAATATGAGGCCACAAAGCGCCTGCCATCTGCATGACGCTCGGACATCACGATGCCGTCGAGCGCCATGGCGATCTGCTCTTCGATAAGCTCACTCGGCAAATCGATGCCGTAGCGCGCAAGCAGCGTCAGGCGAACCACGGTCTCCTGCTCGGTACCCGCATGGAGCGTGGTGAGCGAGCCGTCGTGGCCCGTGTTCATGGCCTGCAGCATGTCGCAGCACTCGGCACCGCGCACCTCGCCCACGACGATGCGATCGGGGCGCATACGTAGAGCATTGGTCACCAGGTCGCGGATCGTCACCGCACCCTCGCCCTCGATTGACGCCTCACGCGCCTCCAGACGAACAACGTGTGGGTGATGTGCAAACTTGAGCTCGGCGGAATCCTCGATCGTCACGATGCGCTCGCCGGTGGAAATCTCGCACGACAGCGCGTTGAGCAGCGTGGTCTTGCCCGACCCCGTGCCTCCCGCAACCGCCAAGTCCTGCCGCAACGACACCGCGCACGACAGCAGCTGCGCATACCAAAGCGGCAGTGACCCCAACCCCACAAGCTCGTCCAACGAACAGATACGGTCCGAGAACTTACGGATGGTGAGGATTGGCCCGTCGATCGCCACGGGTGGAATCACCGCGTTGACGCGATAACCCGTCTTGAGGCGGGCGTTGACGATGGGGCTACGCTCGTCGATACGACGGCCGAGCGGCGAGATGATGCGGTCGATGAGCACACGGATCTGCTCGTCGTCCTCAAACGCGTGCTCGATGGGATACAAAACGCCGCTGCGCTCAAAAAAGGCAGAGCGACAGCCGTTGATCATGATTTCGGTAACGGTGTCGTCCTCGATGAGCGGCTGCAGCGGTCCCAGGCCCACCACGTCATCTAGGATCTCGTCGATGATGGTCTCACGCTCAGGCGTCGCCAAGTCGGTCGGCTCTTCCACGTTGAGCGCCGCTTCCACCGCCGGACGTAACTCAGAGCGGGCAAGGGCCGGGTCGACGTAGGCACTGATGCGCGCCACCTCGTCGTAGCCCATGCGGTCCATCACCGCACGCTTGGTGCGGAGTTTAACGGCACGGCGGCGTCCCGCATCAACGGGGGCAGCCGCAGCGGCCGCGCCAGCGGCTTTAATCCGCGTCTGCAGACTCATCGCGAATCACCCTCACGCGACCAGGGAAGACGGATGCGCGGGCGCTCGGTGCGGGTCGCGCGGTCAGCGACCATATCGCTCCAAGGACCGACGGCGCAGCCCAGCTCCACGAGCATCTCGCGCGTGGCCTCGCGCACGCTGGTCGCAAAAGCGCTCGTCTGACCCACTGCCTCGTCGGCGCGACCGAATGCCATGAGCGCGGCCAAGTCCTGACCGCCATCGGCAATGCGAATCTTGGAGCTCAGTGCGCAGGCAATCTCAAAGCGCATGGCGACGTCCTCGTCGGCACCGCGCGCACCAAACCGGTTGAACACGGCGCTCATGCGCGTGCGTGGCACGCCCACGCGGCTCGCCAGCTCAATGACGCGCGAAGCGGATGTCGCGGACGATACCGCCGCATCGCCTACGACCAGGCAACGGTCGCTCGCCGCCACCGCGGCGGCCACGGCATCACCCCAAAAGACCGAGGTGTCGACAAAGACCACGTCGGATTCGCGACACAAAACATCGAGCAATAGCTCCACCGGACGCGCCATGAGCTCGGCCTTCTCGGGGGCCGCGACAGGTCCCCAGAGCGTGACGCCCGGGGCGACGCGCATCGATGCGGCCACGATATCCGGCTCGGCAAGTGCGCCCGCCGCCGACGGCTCGATAAGCGTCGCTATATCATGTGGGGCATCGACACCCAGCAGATCGTATAGGTTTCCAAACATGAGGTCCAAGTCGAGCACAGCGGCACGCAAACCCAACAGCGACGCCGCATGCGCCATGGTGGCAACGATCGTCGACTTGCCGCAACCGCCCGAGCCCGAAATGACGCAGACGACCGGAGCTCGATGCGGCGAAGCGGCAGCGTCTGCCGGCGGCATCGGAGGCGGCGGGGCGGGCGTCGGTGACAGCGTCCCCGTCTCCCCCGCCGCAACTACACGCTGCGTCCAAGCCGGCATGTCAGCTTGTTCGGTCTGCGAGGCAGGCTCGTTCTGCGCAATCTGCTCATGCTGCATCAGCGACAACTCGCCGCACCCGGCAAAGCCCTCAACTTCGTCGAGTTCATCCGCCAGATTCACGCCGTGCACGTATCCCATATCTACAGCCGGGGAGTCGCCAGCATGCTGCGCCGGCCCTCCAGCGTCATCGCATACAAGGGGGTTCCGGGGGCGCCGACCATGCTCGGCTTCCGCTTTTCCATAATCATCAACACGCGGGCCTCTTGTAGCGCGAGGCGCCCCGGGTTCCCTATCAACAAAAGCATCGGGCTCAATCGTCATGCGCCGATCGGAATCAACCGCTCCCTCGCCCGCGCGCCCGTTGCCGCATATACTGTGCGCAGCGATGACCTCGGTCGCCCCCGCGCGAAACAACCCCTCGATATCCGACGGATCGAGCGCTTCTATCAAGACGACCACGCGACTCACGCGGCCTTCGGCCGTCAGGCGCGCAACAGTCTTGCGCACATCTTCGGTATCAAACAGAGACGCTGCGATGATGGCAGCCCCGCGGCGCGACGGAAACGCCCGAGCCATGGAAACCAGCCCGTCCAGGTCACCCACGCGAAGCACCTGTGCACCCGCATCACGGCCCTCGACTTCCCGCTGCAACAGCCCGTAATCGCCGCACGCGCAGCACGCAAGCCAGATCGCCTTCATCACTCGTCGCCTCCGCTCTTTTTGCCGCGCGCCGTGGCGGGAATCGTCAAGCTGACCGTTCCCTTGCCCGAGGCTCCCAGCAGTTCCTTGACGTCTTCGGGGTCAGCTGCCAGCGTCACCCATTCGATCTTGCCCTCGCGCGTAGCACCAGAATCCTCACTGGTATCGATCACGTGCGCGCCGCACAGTCGATCGGTTACGCCGTCTTTTTGCACATACACATCCACGTAGCTGCCCACGCCCGTAGCACCGCCGACCGAGTGCTCGGCATCGACCGCCACCGAAACGGCGACCTTGCCCTTAGGCACCTCGAGCTTGTGGCTCTCGGCCTTGGTGTAGACATTGCAGATCACGGCGTTTTTGGGAATACGCGAAGTCGTCACGTCGCCGCGCACCTGGCGCAGCTCGGTCGCCGCGTCACGCGGCAGCAGACTCGTCAGCCATTCCTGGGTTATGACATTGGTCTCATCGAGGGTCTCGCCCACATCGATATCGCGCGCCGCGACGCATACCTCGACGCGATCGCCACCGTACTTGGCCAAGGTCTCAGCCTGGACCTGTTCGGCTTGCGAGCGGATCGACGAGCCGTAAACCATGCAGAGCAGAGCAGCGAGCACGCCCGCGACCAGACTGATGGCGATGCGCTTGCTCTTGTTCACGGCCGCTCCTCTCATGGCAGTGCCGGGCGAATGCCCGTACCACCATTGTCTGGGCGGTCAGAGTGCAAAGCGGTGCAATCGCGATCTTGGTTTTCGATGTCAAACCAATCGCTGACCAAAAGCTGACCAGCCCGTCAAGCTCGTGGCAAAGTTTTGGTCAGCACGTCAGCAAACTGCATGTTTCGAGGCTTTTCCGCAGCAAAAAAGCCGTCTCCCGACCAGTTGGGAGACGGCTGTCATAGGAAAAATCAATTACAGATGGACATCGGGATCGAGCATTTGAGCGCTCACGCGCATGGATGACGCCAAGTTTTGGAACGTTTCCAGACGCAGACTGTCGATCTGCCCGGCGTCCTCGGCCTCGCGAACGGCGCAACCCGGCTCATGGGTATGTGTGCAATCGCCAAACCGGCACGCGCGCGATGCCTCGACAATCTCGGGGAAGGCGCGCGCCAGACCCCGCTCGTGACCCACGAGCGGTAGGCTGCGCAGGCCCGGGGCATCGGCGATCACACCGGCGTCGCCCGGCAGCGCCACCATCACGCGCGCGACGGTAGTGTGACGGCCCTGGTCGTCGCGCTCGCGCACGCCGCCGGTCGCCAATGTATCGTGACCCAGCAGCGCGTTGAGCAGCGTCGACTTGCCAGCACCCGATTCACCCAAGATCATGGCGCAGCTCCCGGCGGGCACGCAGGCGCGCACCTCATCCAAACCACGGCCCTCGGCAGAGGACGTCACGATTACGTGCACGTCTGGACCCACCAAGCGGCGCACGCGATCCAGGTCGCGTGCAAGCTCATCGGCGTCGCATCGGTCGGCCTTGGTGAGTACCACCACCGGCTCGGCATCGCAGTCGAGTGCCAGCACCAGCGAGCGTGCCACGCGGTCGAGCAACACCTCGCCGGCGCCAAGCGCCTGCACGATCAGAACGCTATCCACGTTGGAGCAAAGCACCTGACGTTCGCCGCGAGCGCGTCCACGCCAACGCTCAAAACTCGTGCGGCGAGGCAGCACGCACTCGATCACGCCCATGTCGTGCCCGGGCGCACGGCGCACCGCCACGCGGTCGCCCACGGCTGGCAGCAAAACCTCGTCCTCGCCACGCGACTTGGCAAACCCCACGGCATGCTCGGCACGAAAGGTATCGTCGGCAGTCGCTACCAGCGGAAACCCGCGATCCAGGCGCACCACGGTACCAAGTTGCGTCTGCTCGGGCTCCTCGGCCTGGGCACAAAAATCATCGAAGGCAGCCTGCTGAGCCTCATCGATCGGTAGGTCGTCGAACGCCGGAACATCCTGCAGCGCGTCGAGTCCCGGCACGCTTGCCAGCAGTTCCTCGGCAGACGCGGGGGCTTCGGTCGCAAGCTTCCGACGACGATCGCGCTTAGCCCGCGCCCCCGTCGTCTTTTTCTTCGCCTTCGCCTTAGCCTTGCCCACAAGCGCCTCCCAGCACCACAAATCACAACTGAGCAGGTATTTTAAATCAAAAAGAGCT
>CABSUD010000069.1:0-6450 GCA_902480795.1 uncultured Collinsella sp.
GGGTGCGGGCGGTGTCCATAGTCAGGCAGTGCTTGGGGCAGCTCTCGATGCACTCACCGCACACCACACAGGCATACGGGTCGATCGACCACGTTCCGCCCTTGCGATCGACCGCGAGCGCGCCCGCCGGGCAGCGACGCGCGCACATGCCGCAGCAAATGCACACGCCCATGTCGTTGACGATATGCCCACGCAGGCGCTCGGGCGCCGCGAGCTTCTCCTGCGGATAGCACACCGTTACCGGCTGCTTGACCATAGAACCCAAGGCCGTCTTGGCAAATGTCAGTAAACTCATGCCGCGCCTACCTTTCCGTGCAGCTAATGCAGGGGTCGATGGTCAGGATAATCATGGGCACGTTGGCAATGAGCACGCCCTGCAGCGCATGCGTCAGACCTGCCAGGTTCTGCGACGTCGGCGTGCGCACGCGGAAGCGGTCCAGGTTCTTGGTGCCGTTGCCGCGCACATAGTAGTACGCCTCGCCGCGCGGCTGCTCAATCACAACCTCGCCACGCGCGCCGTCGGCCGGCGTGAGCTTGGTGCGTCCACCGATGCCGTCGTGCGGAATCTTGCCCACAAGCTCCTTGATAATGTCCATGGCTTGCGTGACCTCGGCGCAACGCACCTGGCAGCGGGCATAGCAGTCGCCGTCGGTGGCGACAATCGGCTCAAACGCGGCAAGATCTGCATAGGCACCGTCGCCAAACATGCGCACGTCGTAGTCCACGCCCGAGGCGCGCCCAAACGGGCCGACCATCGAAAGCTCCAGCGCGTCCTTCTTGCTGATCACGCCCACGCCATGCAGGCGCTCGCCGCAGCTGTCGTCGTCCAAAAACGTATGCACCAGGGCCTCGTAGTCGGGGCGCATGGCGTCAAGCGTCTGAACAATGCCCGCCAGCTCGGAGTCCTCGATATCGTGCTTAAGGCCGCCGATCTCGTTAATCGACAGAATCACGCGCCCGCCGCAAGTGCTCTCAAAGATCTTGAGAATCTGCTCGCGCAGGGTCCACGAACGATAGAACAGTGCCTCGAAGCCAAAGGCATCGGCGAGCAGGCCCAGCCACAGCAGGTGCGAGTGAATGCGCGAGAGCTCATGCAAAATGGTGCGGATATATTGCACGCGGCCGGGCACCTCGATGTCGAGCATGCGCTCGCAGGCGCTGGCATAGCCGCAGCTGTGGCCCACGGCGCAAATGCCGCAGATGCGCTCGGCGATGTAGCCAAACTGGTGCATGTCGCGCTTTTCGGTGAGCTTCTCGAGTCCGCGGTGCACAAAGCCGATCTGCGGAATTGCCTCGATAACGCGGTCGTCCTCGAGCACCAGGTCCAGGTGAAGCGGCTCGGGCAGCACCGGGTGCTGTGGGCCAAACGGAATAACGGAGCGATGTGCCATGGACCTTACGCCTCCTCTTTCTGCTTGTCGCGGGCGGCCTTGGCGGCAAGCGCCGCGCGAACCCTGGCCGCTTTCTCGGGATCCATGGCGGCGAGCTTTGCCTCCATCTCGGCGGCTTTAAGCGCGGCCTTGGCCACGGCCTCGTCATGCTGAGCATCGGAGCCGGCAGCCGCAGCGGGCTTGGCGGCAACAGCGCTCGCAGCATCGTCGGCACCCGCGGCACCCTCCCCCGCAGCAGCAGCGGCGGCCTTCTCGGCTGCGGCCTTGCGCGCCTTGGCCTCGGCGGCGGCGCGGACCTTCATGGCCTTCTCGCGCGCAGCCTTCACCTCGGGCGTGATCACACTCATGGGCTCAGCGGTCGAGACCTGGTAGAAAAAGCCGTTAAAGTCGACCTGCATATCGGTGATGGCAAGACCAAACAGGTCGTGGACCTCATTTTCAAACGGGAACACCGCCGGATAGTACGAGCTGATGGACGGAATCTCTTGGTACTGGTCGATGCCCTCGACTACCAGGTTCTCAATCGCATAGCTGCCGTCCTGCGCAATATGCTCCTGAGCAGCACAAACGTTGATGAACGTATAGACCAGGCGATACGTGCCGTCGTCCACACAGCGCTCGGCATGCATCTGTACAAAGCGCGCGCCAACGCCCTTGAGCGCCTGCACATACGGCAACAGCTCATCGATTCCGACGGTGGTATAGATTGCCTTTTGCATTACTCGGCCTCCTTTGCAGCAGCGGGCGCGCCGTCAGCCGCGCCTGCGTCGACACCGGCCCCGGCCTCCGCAGCAGCTACAAACCCGTCCACGTCTAGCTCAACGCCGCCGTCCCAGGTAGCGGCGCCGCCCACGGTGAGCGGATCGCCGCCGGCGCGCATCACGGCCTCCTTCTGATCCAGGATGCCGCATGCCTCCACGATGGCATCGATCACGGTCTCGGGACGAATGGCGCACCCGGGCGCGTACACGTCCACGGGAATCGCGCGGTCCACGCCACCAATCACGTTATAGGCATCGCGGAACACGCCGCCCGAGCACGCGCAAATGCCGCAGGCCACCACGCACTTGGGCTCGAGCATCTGGTTGTAGACCTGGCGCACGACGGGCAGGTTCTGCGCGTTAACCGAACCCGTCACCAAAAAGATATCCGCATGCTTGGGGTTGCCGGTGTTGACCACGCCAAAACGCTCCGCATCGAACAGCGGCGTGAGCGAGGCCAGTACCTCGATATCGCATCCGTTGCAGCTCGAGCCGTCGTAATGAATAACCCACGGCGAGCGGGACATTTTATGATCCATGGATGCCGCCTCCTAAATAAACACGTCGACGAGGATGGGCATAAGGTTGAGCAGGCCAAACACCAGCGCCACGCCCCAGCCGAGCTTAAAGCAGCTGCGCCAGGTGCTACGGGCGAAGGTGTTGTCGATCAGCACCTCGACAAAATACGTCGCGGCCATCACGACCAGGGCAACCACCCAGCTCACGGGGTTGTCCCAAACAAAGAACATGCCCACCCACATCAAAAACAGCACGGTCTCGCACCAGTGCATGAGGGTCATCTTGGCCAGCGTGCCGCCGCTCATCTCGGTGGCGACGCCCTGGACGATCTCCTGATGCGCGTGATGCGAGTACGAAAGGTCAAACGGCGACTTGCGCAGCTTGATGGTAAGCACCGCGAGCAGCGCGAGGAAAATGGGCGCGCTGTACACGATGATGGGTGCCGACTGCCCCGTCACGGCGATGGAATCAAAGCTATCGGTAGCAAGGTACAGGCCCACACTCATCAGCAAAACGGCGGGCTCGTAGCTCATAACCTGCAGCAGCTCGCGGTCGGCGCCGACCTGGGCAAACGGGCTTTGCGTCGAAGCGGACGCCAACACCACAAAGATCGCGGCGAGGGTAACCATAAAAGCGCACAGCAGCGTGTTGGAGCCCGACACAAAGATGCCGCCGCCCACC
Organism: uncultured Collinsella sp.; assembly: GCA_902480795.1. Taxonomy (GTDB): domain Bacteria; phylum Actinomycetota; class Coriobacteriia; order Coriobacteriales; family Coriobacteriaceae; genus Collinsella. The sequence goes on from CABSUD010000069.1 coordinate 3,353, forward strand.
ACGGTAAAGATGAGCGCGCATGCCATATAGGTGTCGTCCATGGTGTTTACGCTGGCGGGAGCCTTGCGCAGCAGCTTGGCAACGTCGTAGAACGGTTGCAGCAGGCGCGGACCCACACGGCCCTGCATGCGAGCCGAAAGCTTACGGTCAAGACCGTCAATCAGGCCACCAACCAAAGGCGCCAGCAGGGCAAACGCCACGCTACCAATAAAAATGCCCACGACGCCCGAGCCTTCGAAGTACTTACCGCGCAGCACCGAGGGCGCGCTCATGGCAAGCCGCTCGGGCCCAATCCATGCGCAGCACAGCAGCGCAAACAAGATAATGCTGCAGCACACGACGCTGCCCGCGGGGCCAATGCGCTTCTCGCCAAGGGCATCCTCCAGGTACCAATTGCGCTTTTCGGCCTTTACCTCGTGACCCATCGAGCCGCGGAAATGGCGATAATTGTCGGTTCCCACACCCGAAAGATATACGTTTACGTGCGGTTTGTTGCTCACGCGGAATGAAGTCAGCAGCACCACGGCGATAAACGCCACGATAACCACCATCAGATACATGGCGTCCTTGCCAATAACGTACGGCACGCGGCCAAACACCATGGCCAGGTAAGGCGACACCAGGCCGCTCGAGATGAGCGGGAAGGCCACGCAGCACAGAATCAGCAGCGCGGCGATGGTGTTGAGGGCCATCCATTCGGTCTTATGGACATTGCCCTCCACGTTTTCGGCCGTAGAATCCACACCCGAAAGCTTGGCAAGCCACTTGCCCCAGAAGAAGAACGTCGCGGCCGAGCCAAAGGCAAGCACCATGATCATGAGCACGTTGCCGGTCTGGGCAAACGCCACCAGGGCGCCCCACTTGGACACGAGCATGCCAAACGGCGCCACAAACATGCCCATGATACCCAGCATCATCAGACGCGTCAGGTGCGGCATGCGGCTGAACATACCGTCCATGTCCTCGATATTGCGGCTGCCGATATGATGCTCGGCGGTGCCCACACACAGGAATAGCAGCGACTTTGCCACCGTATGGAACAGGATCAGAAAGATGGCCGCCCATACGGCCTCGGGCGCGCCGACACCCAAGCAGGCACTGATGAGGCCCAAGTTGGAAATGGTGGAGAATGCGAGCACGCGTTTGGCGTTACTCTGCGAGATGGCCATGAGGGCAGCGAGCAAAAACGTGATGGCGCCCACACTCGTGACCATAAAGCCGGTCACGGGATAGATAGCATAGAGCGGGCTCAGCTTGACCATTAGGAACACGCCGGCTTTAACCATGGTTGACGAGTGCAGCAGGGCGCTCGTGGGAGTGGGGGCAACCATGGCACCCAACAGCCAAGTGTGGAACGGCATCTGTGCGGCCTTGGTGAGTGCGGCGAGCGACAACAGAACGACCGGCATCACCAGCAGTGCGGATTGCGCGGTACCGGCGCCGGAAAGCTCGATCATGCCCGAGATGGTCAGCGGCATGCCGTTAACGTGCAAGAACATAAGGCCCGCCAAAAACGCGATACCGCCCAACATGTTAAGGATGATCTGGGTGAAAGCGTTCTTGATGGCCTCGGGCGTGCGCGTGTAGCCAATCATAAGGAACGAGCACACGGTGGTGATTTCCCAGCCGCAGAACAGCCACTCAAGGTTGTCGCTCGTCACGATGACGAACATGGCCGAGAGGAACAGGAACATAAGCGCCAGGAACTGCGGGCGACGGTCGGGCGCGGCCTGCCCGTGCAGCGCGGCCTCGTGCTCGTCATGGGCCTGGAAGTCCTTCATGTAGCCCAGGGCATACACGCAGATTAGGCTGCCGACGATGCCGACGGCGAGGACCATGATCACACTCATGTAGTCCAGGTAGAGCGGCGTCGCCGTGACGGCTTCGGCCGCGGGCAGCGTCATGGCTGCAAAGGCGAGCGAGCCCACCAGCTGGACTATGCCGAGCACCGTGGTGAGCGCGTTCCTATATTTGTACGCTTTGTACAGGATGACGGCGCACAGAATTACGTCGATGACGGAGCTGATGATCGAGAGCACATGCGAGGTGCCGGGGGCAACCTCAAAGCTCTGCGGACCCGTGCCAAAAAACATGACGGCGACTACAACTGTCACCGCCATAATAATGCCGGAGCCTATGAGCCCCACCGCATCGCGGGCGCGGTCACCGCGCGCGAGCAGCATGCCCAACGCCGGTACCAGCGGAAACAGGGTAAGAAAATACAGTAGCGTCATACCATCACTCCCCCATGCAAAAACGCTGCAATTGTTTAACGTTATAGCTCAATTGAGGAGTAGCGGCGGCAGGTTTTCGGTCAACTGGGGAGTTTTAGGCATACGGGGCAAGGAGTCTGTCCGCATTGGAGCAGAGGGGCGGCAAGAAAAATGCGCCCCTGTGGGCGCACCATCCCGTTCGCTATTCCGCCTTTTTAACGCGCGGCTTGCGACCGCGCGGCTTATCGACCAGTGCGGACTCACCGCTCTCGCGGTACTGACGGCACCAAGCCTTGACCGAAGACTCGCTGGGAATCTTGTGCTTGATCATGGCCTCGCGAACCGTCAAGCCGTTTTCCAGACGGTCCTTAACCACAGCGAGCTTTACGTCGTACGAATAGGTGTGATGATGCGAACCGGCATTGAGAACGGCGTCGGCACCGCCCACGGCATACGCGCGGGCCCACTGACGAGCCGTGGCCTGGGGAATGCCAAGCTCCGCAGCGAGGGCGCGATGACCGACCCCCTCTTGGAGGATCTCGACGGCGCGCTGCCTAACCTCAGGCGCATGCGTGCGAGTCCTAGTTGCTTCCGACATACCTGCCACTTCTTAGCCTTAACCGTTAATCTGCCTTCTTACGTGCAAGTTAGATAGTAGCATTTTACTGTTTGCTCAAAGCAGTTAATTAAAGTAGACGCGACGTTATCTGGGCATTTGGCACCAAATTACGACATTTCTTTATCAATTATTTACGCTGGTAGCTGACTCGCAGCTAATCGTCATTCGCTTGTCAACAAAATTGGCATCTCTTTATGTCCTTTGGTATAGGGGATATAGTTATTAACCCCTCCCCCAATAATTTTGAGTGATCAGCGAGGCAGTAG
>CABSUD010000070.1:0-6450 GCA_902480795.1 uncultured Collinsella sp.
AGTGCGGGGAAAAACGCGAACCTCCCGAGCACACCGCCTTTTTAGACTCTCGCGACCTGCGGTTTTGTTGCTAAAAAAGTCCGTCTGGTCGGCGGAACTCGATTTTTCACCGCACTTCCGAAAAAGCGGTCCAGCAGCGTTAAAAGGGGCCTCCAAAATCGAGAGATAATGAACAGGTGTTGCCGTTCGCCGCAAATTACCGTCCGTTTATAGAACCCATGCCCGACGTGCAGCCCTCTTACGGTTGAATAAATACACATCTATGGAATTACGTAAGAGAGGACCGTTCCATGAGCTACAAGACCGTTTGCGTTGCTGGCGGCGGCGTGTTGGGAAGCCAGATTGCCTTTCAGGCTGCCTACTGCGGCTTTGATGTAACGATTTGGCTGCGCAGCGAGGGCAGCATCGGCCGCACCCAGCCCAAGATCGATCATGTGCGCGAGGAGTACATCGCGGCAATCGAGGGTATGGCGGACGGCACGGGCGAGTGGTGCTCCGGTATCGCCGATAGCGGCAAGCCCTTCGACAAAGAGGTGGCACTCGCCGCCGTTGAACGCGCCTACTCCACACTCAAGCTGGAGCTCGATCTTGCAAAGGCAGTGGCCGACGCCGACCTGGTCATCGAGTCTATGGCTGAGGACACCCAGGCAAAGATTGACTTCTACAAGAAGCTCGCCCCGGTTCTCCCGCAAAAGACCGTCGTCGTGACCAATTCCTCCACGCTGCTGCCGAGTACCTTTGCCAAGTACACCGGCCGCCCCGAGAAGTACCTGTCGCTGCACTTTGCCAACTCTATCTGGAAGAACAACATGACCGAGGTCATGGCACAGGACCAGACCGACAAGCGCTACTTCGATGAACTCGTCGACTTTGCCAACGACATCCGCATGCTGGCGCTTCCCGTCAACAAGGAAAAGAACGGCTACCTGCTCAACTCCATGTTGGTGCCGTGGCTGCTTTCGGGCCTGGACCTGTACGTCTCGGGCGTCAGCGACCCTAAGAGCATCGACCTCGCATGGACGCGCGGCACCGGCGCGCCTAAGGGCCCGTTCCGCGTGTTCGACACGGTGGGCATCCAGACGGCCTACAACATCGTTATGCAGTATCAGAAGGTCCCGGGCCTGGTGAGCCCGCTGCTCAAAAAGATGATGATGCCCTACAACTTTAAGGCCATGGCCACCGTTCTCAAGAAAATGCTCGACGAAGGTAAGCTGGGCGAAAGCTCGGGCGAGGGCTTCTTCAAGTACTAAAAATGATCCCTCGGGACGGAGGAAAACGGATCATCGCATTTCTGCGTCCCCTGTGCGTCTTGCGGCTTACAGCTCCGGCTGCCGCGGGCCTAAGCTACCGCTAAGGGGCGTTTGTTAAGCTGCGAGCCATAATTGGACAGAGCTTGGCAAGTGCCCTGGAATATGAAGGAAACGGCAGCGATGGAACTCTTCGATGGTGATTGAGTAACGAAGGAGGCTGGCCGCTCACGCGCCGTGCTGCCCTTGCTGGCACGGCGGCGGGCGCGTTGGCGCTGGCGAGCGCGGGACTTGCAGGCTGCTCTGCTGCCGGAGCCGATGCGAACGATATGTCCAACGCGGACGACGGACTCACCGACGAACAGAAGAAAGTCCACAATCAGATCGTCGCGATCTACAACGTCGAGAAACAGGCTGCCATCAAAGAACAGCTCGATGCCGAGTACGCTGCAGGCGGCTACGACGAAACTGCCCCGTTTGTCAAAGCCGATCCCTTTGGCACCGATACCCTGAGCTGTTACGTGCGATTTGCAACGGCAGATCCCGTAGCCGTCACCTACGAGGTCGCCGGCCGTAAGAAATTCGCTGATTCCCCCAAAGTGGATGTCTTTTCCCGTACGCCCCACGGTGACGATACGCCGGCAACGGAGCACGAGTTCAAGGTCATCGGCCTCATTCCCAACCACAAAAACACGGTAACCCTAACCTGCACCGCGCAGGATGGCACGAGCCGTACCTCGAAATTCACCGTCAAGACGCCGGCGCTCAAGGGTGAGGAGGAGAAACACCTCACCGTCACGGCGGGGGAGTCCAACACGCCGCTCTCCGATGGCCTCTTTGCCATCCTGGGCAACGACTCATCCAAGCTCGACTTTATGTACCTCTACGACAATGCGGGTCAGATTCGCGGCGAGGTGCCGATCATCGGCTACCGCAGCCATCGCCTGCTGTTTCCGGGCGACGGCAGCATGATCATGAGCGTCTCGACTACCAAGTTGGCCCAGATCAACGCCATTGGCCAGGTGGTGAACGCCTGGAGTACCGGCGACTTCGAGCTGCACCACGACTACGCCTTCGACGACGACGGTAACCTGCTGGTTCTAGCTAGCAATGCCGGCTCCGAAGCCGACTTGGACGTCGACCGCGCGGCCGCTAAAAAGGACAAGGGCGAGCGCGTCAACGTCGAGGACCTCATCATCAAGATCGACATAGCAACGGGCGGCGTCTCCCTCGTCGTGGACCTGGGCGATATCTTCCCCGACCTCAAGGCGAGCGCCAAGGTGGCCTCGGACGGCGATCTGGATTGGATTCACATCAACACGATCCTGTGGCTCGGTGGCGGTACCGTCCTGCTTAGCTCGCGCGAGACCTCGACGGTCATTAAGCTCACCGATATCTACGGCACACCCACGGTCGATTGGCTCATGGGCTCGCCCGATTTCTGGGCTGGTTCGGGCTTTGAGGACAAGCTGCTGCAGGCCCAGGGTGATTTTTCGCTCAACGCGGGCCAGCACAGCGTGACGTATCTGCCGAGTTCTGACACGGGAACGACTGGTCGCTACCAGGTGTTGCTGTACGACAACAACTTTGGTGCGGCCGAAAGCTATCCCAAGTTCGACTGGGGCCAGCTGGGCGCCGCGGTGGTGACCGACTACAACAAGGGAACGAATTCGTTTGGGCGCATCTTTACGGTGGACGAGGTGGCGCGCACCTACGAGCTCGAAGACCAGATCGCGGTGCCGTTCTCGGGCTACGTTAGCAGTGCGCAGCGCGTCGGCGATTCAAATAGCATGCTCGTGGCATCGGGCCAGGCCAAGACCTTTACCGAGTACGATCGCTATGGACTGCCCATCGCCACCTATGAGATGGAAGCCGAGAAGTACATCTACCGCGTGTACAAGTACGAGCTGTAGGGCCGCGCTCCGCATCACTTTACGTCAAATTCCACGCGATCGAGCTCGGGCACATTGAGGTCGATGAGCTTGCGGGCGATACGGCGGTCGTGCGTCCCGAGCGCCTCGCTCGTTGTCACATGGGCGACAATCTCGCGCTCGACGATACCCTCCTCATCGCCTTCGGTGGCCGAGGTCTCGACGGCGACGGTGTAATCCTTAAAGCCTGGCAGCACCGCGGCAAGCTCGCGCGTGGTTTCGGTGACGCCGTAGCCGTCCTGCACGCCGGCCTGCGCCGAGCCAATAGACCCCGCCGTCATAACGATGCAGGGGATGGCAAAGACTACCGTGCCCACAATGATGCGGCGGCGCACCTTGCGTGATAGCTCGTCGACCTCGGCGTTTTCTTCAGCAGTCACAATACCGTCGCCGTTCAGGTCGCGCTTGAGCGGCACGCGCAAAAGAAGCAGAACGGCTTCGGCCGCGAGTGCGATAAAGACCACGTTGATGCCAAACTCGTAAAGCGCCGAGAGAAACAGTGACCCGCTTGCGATGGCGATGCCATAGCCCGCCGCGCACAGGGGCGGCATGAGCGCGGTCGCCACGGCCACGCCGGCGATGAGCGTGGCGGGTTCCTGGTCGCGCGAGTTGCCCAGGCCACCCGCAAAGCCGCCCGCGAGCGCGACGGCAAGGTCCCACACAGTCGGTGTCGAATTGTCGATGATGGCGGCCGTGGTGGTGCCAAGGGGCGAGAGCTTAAAGTACAACGTGGACGTGACCAGGCAAAAGGCCATCTGTAGAGCCAAGCTCGCGACGGCCTCGACGGTAATCTCGCGGTCGAGCGTGGCGATGCCGTAAGCCATGGCAAGGACCGAGCCCATGAGCGGGCAGATGAGCATGGCGCCTACAATGGCGATATCCGAGTCGATATCGAGGCCGATGCTCGCGATCAACATGGCAATGATCAAGATGCATAAGTGTGAGCCAGTCAGGCGCGCCCCGTTTACAAAGCGCTTGCGAATCACGTGATAGGGCGCGCGTCCCTCGCGAATGTTGAATGCCCGCTTTAGAAAGCGGCTTGCGTTCTCCATGGCCTCGCTGTGGGCGGGGCGGATGCCATGGCGCCGATGATGGCGCTCGCGCAGTCGCTTGAGCTGTTGTTTATCGAGTTCCATGTCCACCTCGTATTGCCGCAGGAACGCGGGTGCGTTCGCATCATGTACTCTACACCGTGACGGGCGGGGCGGTCATCTTGACATGGAACTTAGGCGAGCAGGCAAAGGAAGACACGCCACATGCGAGTACTGCCGAGGGTTTCGGCAGATACAGAAAGAGCGCGGGGCCGGATGGTCTCCGACCCCGCGCTCTGCACGGGTGCGTTGTTATTGGGTTTAGCCCAGCAGGCTCAAACCAACGGAGACAAACGCCAGGATAACGCCGACGATAGACTCGCCGCCCAGCAGGCCGCTGGCGACAACCAGGCCCTGCTCCTGGAAGGCGGCGTCCTTGGCGGCCTTCTCCTCGTCCGAAAGACCGGCCTCGGCGTCGCGGTGAGCGGCCCACTTGTCGTAGGCGAGCTTAACGCAGGAGCCCAGGAAAGCCGTGAGCGACATATAGAACGGCAGGTACACGCCCAGGCCGATCATCATGGCCGGAATGCCGAGCCAGTACATGACGATGCCGGCGATAAAGCCGCCCGCAAACCACGGCACGCTCGGGATGCCCGAGACCATGGTGGCGACCACGCTTGCCTGTGCGGCCACAAAGCTCTTGTCGGGGCCGAAGGCGTCCGGACCATAGGCGGTGACGAGCGCGACCATGACGGCTGCGGCGACCAGGGCGCCTACGATGCCGCCGATGGCCTGGCCGACCCACTGTGCGCGCGGGTTGGTGCCCAGCACGGCACCGGCCTTAAAGTCGTTCATGACGTCGCCCGCAAGGCCGCACGCTACGGCCACGATGCCGGCGATAAAGAACAGCTTGACCTGAGCGAGCTGTGCGAAGGCGGCAACGATGAGCATGACGATAAGGCCGAAGATCTCCATGGGGTCGATGCCCGTCTGGCCGCAGCTCTGCGCGCTCATGATGGTGGTGACAAAGGTGAACAGCGTGACGATGACGGCCGGAACGGGGCCAAGGTCGAGCACGATGGCGATGATCACGGCGATGGCGGCAGCGCCCAGGCCGATGATACCGGCGTCGAGCTTAAGGGAGCCCGAGATGAGCGACTGCTCGTCGGTGTCGGTGGAGCTGTCGGCGGCGAGGCCGCGGACGATACCGGCGACCTGCGGCAAGATGTCCTTGAGGACAACGGCGACGCCAAAGCCCATCATGAGGCCCATACCCAGGGACTTAACAATGCCCTGTGCCGTCATAACGTCAAACAGACCGGCAGCGGTGCCGCCGACGATGATGCCAAAGTTGCCCAGCAGCGCGCCGGCAAACCAGAACGCGACGGGGGCGAAGCCCACCAAAAAGCCGATGGACAGCAACATGGGCGAGTTGTAGATGGCAAAGGTCACGCCGGGGATATTGAGCGTGCACAGCATGCTGGGCACCACGCCCAGAGCGTCGCGAAGCACGCTGTAGATGCCTGCGATGGCCATGGAGCCAAAGAGCTGCTTGCCGGTCTTGCCGCCGGCCTCGGTGGCGCGCAGGGTCTGAGCTGCAGCGTTGCCGGTGGGGAACTCCAGCGCGGCGTCCACGATAAAGTGACGGTGGATGAGTGCCGTGGCCAGCAGGCCCAGGATAGTGCCGGCGAGTGCCACGATAAACATGTCGAGCCAGCTGATCTGGTCGGCATAGCCCAGCATCCAGGCGCCCGGGATGGTAAACGCCAGACCGCCGGCGACCATGGCGCCCGCGGACATGATGGTGTGGGTGACGTTTGCCTCGTTGAGGCTGGCGTTGCCCATGAGCTTAAGGAAGAACAGCGAGATGACGGCAGCGAAGACGATCGGCCAGGGGAGGGCGCCCATCTTGAGGGCGGTGTAGGCCGAGCTTGCCGTGATGATCACGCAGCCAAGGACGCCGATGACGACGCCGCGCAGCGTGAGTTGCCCGCGCATCGAGGCGCGGTTCGAGGGATTGCTCATATAGAACTCCTTTGCGTATATCCGCTTCCCCCGGGAGCGCCGCTACGGATACGGCGCGGGAAGTCGGGTTACCAAGGGCCGCCGCGTGAGCTCGCAAACGACCGCGCACCAGTATAGCGGCAAGGTAGTCATTTTGGGACGGGGCTATTTTAGCTACCCTTTGACAGTCGACGAATTATCTGGGATTGGGGCAAATATCAACCGACATATTGGGGT
>CABSUD010000071.1:0-6434 GCA_902480795.1 uncultured Collinsella sp.
GTATTCTCATGGGGAATACTTCGCCATGGGCAAAAAAATCGGTTCCTTCGGCTATTCCGTCCGTAAAAAGCGCCCTAAAAATCCCAATGGGAAAAAGAGAAAATGATCTGCGCGCTGCCGCTCTCCCGCCGGAGGGCGGCAGCGTTCTTTTTTTCTCCCCCGCACCTACTAAAAAGAGAGCCTCTCCCTGCGGAAAGGCTCCCTTTGTTTTATCCTGTTTTGGTTTAGTTCTGCTTCATTTCGGCGACCATCGCCTTCAGCTCGGCAAGCGCCTTGGGGTCGCTTTTTTCCCAGCTGAATTCGGCGTCGTTGCGGCCAAAGTGACCGTATGCCGCCGTCTTGCCGAAGATGGGCGCATGCAGCCCCAGTTTTTCGATGATTCCCGCCGGGCGGAGATCGTAATTGCGCTCGATCCAATGGAAAATGTCCGCTTCGGGAATGGCATTGGTGCCGGCGGTCTCTACATAGATGGAAACGGGGCGCGCCACACCAATGGCATAGCTGAGCTGGATCTCGCAGCGGTGGGCAGCTCCCGCCTCCACAATGGTCTTGGCAATATTTCTTGCCATATACGCCGCAGAGCGATCCACCTTGGTGGCGTCCTTGCCGCTGAAGGCGCCGCCGCCGTGACGGGCGTAGCCGCCATAGGTATCCACAATGATCTTGCGGCCGGTCAACCCGGTATCCGCAGCAGGGCCGCCCAGTACAAAGCGACCGGTGGGATTGATGTAATACTTGGTCTCATCGTCCAGCATTTCGGCGGGGATACAGGGCTTGATGACCCGCTCGATCATATCCTGGCGGAGCGTTGCGGGGTCGATATCCTCATCGTGCTGAGTGGAAAGCACCACTGTGTTGATGCGGACGGGCTTGCCGTTTTCATATTCTACCGTAACCTGTGCCTTGCCATCGGGGCGAAGGTAGCCCAGTTCACCGCTTTTGCGGACTGCGGCAAGCCGGCGGGTAATGCGATGCGCCAGCGTAATGGGCAGGGGCATCAGCTCCGGCGTTTCGTCGCAGGCAAAGCCGAACATCATGCCCTGATCTCCGGCGCCGAGTCCGTCAGTATCAATGGCTTCCTTGGCTTCCAGCGCCAGATCGACACCCTGGGCGATATCCGCCGACTGGGTGTGCAGCGAGCAACTGATCTCACAGGTATCAGCATCAAAGCCATACTCGGGCTTGGTATAGCCAATCTCCCGAATGACCTTGCGTGCGATCTCGATGTAATTTACCGTTGCCGAGGTCGTTATTTCTCCCATGATGTGCACCGCACCGGGCTCTGCGGTGGTTTCGCAGGCGCAGCGGGAATAGGGATCAACAGCGAGCAGGGCGTCCAGTACACCATCGGAGATTTGATCGCAGATTTTGTCGGGATGACCTTCGGTCACCGACTCCGACGTAAAAACAAAGGACCCGTGTTGGGGCGGGATGGAACGAAGTTCTTCTGACATGATTGTCCTTTCAAAAACGTGTCCCGGCGACCGTTACCATTCCGCCAGGCTCTCTATGCAAGGGCACATCATAGCGCGTAAATCAAACATTCACACCCTTTCCGCACCTACTCATTGGGGACAGACTTAAATGACTAGCCTTACTCATTGGGGACAGACATAAATGACCAGCCTTAAACTAAGAACGTCTCCAACGACTGGTCATTTAAGTCTGTCCCCAATGATTGGGTCGGTGCCCTTTGTGCGGAGGTTGCATTGATGCTTTATACTGATGCGGTTAGACATCCATCCTGCAATCGAGGAGATTTCCATGGCATCAGACGTTCGCGTCCGCTTTGCACCCTCACCGACGGGCAAGCTGCACATCGGCGGCGCCCGCACCGCTATCTATAACTGGGCTTTCGCCCGTGCTAACGGCGGCACGTTCATCCTGCGCATCGACGACACCGACCCCACCCGCTCCACTGACGAGAACACGCAGATCATCCTGCGCGCCATGCGTTGGCTGGGCCTGGACTGGGACGAGGGTCCCGAGGTGGGCGGCGATTTTGGCCCCTACGCCCAGACCGAGCGCTTGGACCTGTACAAGCAGGCCGCCCAGAAGCTTTGGGACGAGGGCAAGGCCTATCCCTGCTTCTGCACCAAGGAGCAGCTCGACGCCGACCGCAAGGCCGCGCAGGAGCGCAAAGACCCCTTCCAGGGCTATCAGCGTCGTTGCCGCGATCTTGATCCCGAGGAGGCCCGCCGCCGCATCGAGGCCGGCGAGTCCTACGTCCTGCGCATCAAGGTGCCCGAGGACCGCGGCGACGTCGTTATCCACGACGCCGTCCACGGCGAGGTGACCTTCGACGCCAAGGAGCTCGACGACTTTGTCATCTTCCGCTCCGATGGCACGCCCACGTACAACTTCGCGACCGTCGTCGACGACGCCATGATGAAGATCACCCATGTCATCCGCGGCGACGACCACCTGTCCAACACCCCGCGTCAGGTCATGGTCTACGAGGCCCTCGGCGCGCCCGTGCCTACGTTCGCCCACATCTCCATGATCCTGGGCGCCGACGGCAAGAAGCTCTCCAAGCGCCACGGCGCCACCTCGGTGGAGGAGTACCGCGACGCCGGCTACCTGTCCGACGCCTTCGTCAACTACCTGGCGCTGCTCGGCTGGTCGCTCGACGGCGAGACCACGATCATCCCGCGCGATGTCCTGGCCAGCAAGTTCTCGCTCGACCGCATCTCCAAGAACCCGGCGACCTTCGACCCCAAGAAGCTCGATTGGGTCAACGCCGAATACATCAACGGCATGTCCGATGCCCAGTTTGCCGACGAGATCATGGTTCCCGAGCTGCACGAGGCGGGTCTCATCGAGGGTAATGTCGAGTACGGCGAGGATTGGATTGACGCGCTCGCTGCCATCGTCAAGCCGCGCACCAAGATGCCGGCCGACGCCGTGACCGTCGCCGCTCCCATTTTCGCTACGGCCGAGACGCTCGAGTATGACGAGAAGTCTGTCAACAAGTGTCTGGCCAAGGAAGGCATGGGTGCCATTCTGGATGCCGCCAAGGCCGCGCTCGAGGGCGTGGACGAGTGGACGGCCGCCAACATCGACGCCGCGCTTGAGCCGCTGCCCGAGCAGATGGACCTCAAGAAGCGCGTGGTGTTCCAGGCTGTGCGCGTCGCCGTCTGCGGCAACATGGTGAGCCCTCCGCTGGGCGAGACCATGGCGCTCGTCGGCCGCGACGACTGCCTGGCGCGCATCGACCGCGCCCGCACGATGGCGCTGTAATCGCTGCGCAAATTTATGTATCTGAGCCCCGTTCACCCGAGCGGGGCTCTTGTTTCTGAAGACGCATGGGATGGGAGATACAGGGATCATGGCCGAGCAACTGTCGCTGTTTGGTTCGCCGGAACCGGAGGAAGCTCCGGCCAAGTCCGAGCCTGTACCTGATCCCATTGCCGCCTACACGAGCGTGGTTCTCGACATCCCCACCCGTGCGCTGTCCGAACCGTTTGCTTACGGCATCCCCGAGTCCCTTGCCAACGAGGCCCAGGTCGGATCGACGGTCCTGGTCCACTTTGGCAACCGTGCCGCCGCAGGCTACATCGTCGATATTGCGCCCGAGCTGGGTGTTTTGCAAGGTAACACCGCCCTCGATCCCGCGCGCATCAAGCCCATCGAGGGCATCCTCAGCAAACCGCTCTTTGGCGCCGAGGCCGCCCGCATTGCGCGTTGGATGAGTCGCGAATATGTCGCGACTTTGTCCGAGTGCCTGCGCCTGTTTTTGCCTCCGGGCGGCAGTCCGCGCGTGGTCAAGGGCGATGACGGCGCATGGTCGGTTGAGCGTCCCGCCGTCAAGCCTATTCAAAACCGCTGGGTCATGCTCACGCCCGAGGGCTTCGACTATACGCCTCCCAAAACGGCGGTCCGCCAGCGTCAGCTCATCGAGGCGCTCCAGTGCGGACCGGTTACGACGCGTGATCTCAACCTGCTCTACAACAGTATGTCGGCGACCATCAAGGCGCTTGAAAAACGCGGCGTCGTGGTGGTGGAGGAGCGCCGTTCGTGGCGTGGCTGCAGCGAGCAGACCACGCTGTCCTCGGCAAGCGGCAAGGCGCCGGTCTCGCTTACCATCGGCCAGCAGCAGGCGCTCGCGCAGATTGAGCGCGCCCGCCTGGATGCGCACGGCGACGTGGTACTCGTCGATGGCGTCACCGGTTCCGGCAAAACCGAGGTCTACCTCTCCGCCATCGAGCGCGTGCTGGCAGCCGGCCGTTCGGCCTGCGTACTCGTGCCCGAGATCTCGCTGACGGCCCAGACCGTCGGCCGTTTTCGCTCGCGCTTTGGCGAAACGGTTGCGGTCTTCCACTCGCGCCTTTCGGCCGGTGAACGCTTGGACCAATGGGATATGGTCGCCAGCGGTGCCGCGCGCGTGGTCGTGGGCGCCCGCTCGGCGCTCTTTTGCCCGCTCAGCGACTTGGGCCTTATCATCATCGACGAGGAGCACGAGACCAGTTACAAGCAGGGTTCCAGCCCGCGCTACCATGCGCGAGAAGTGGCGGCCGAGATGGCGCGTCGCTATCGCTGCCCGCTCGTGCTGGGCTCGGCCACGCCTTCTGCTGAGGCCCTCGATCGCTGCCGCCGTGGCACGTATAACGGTGCCACCTGGACGCGCGTCGAGATGCCCGAGCGCCCGGGACACGCCGTGCTGCCGACAGTCCGCATTGCCGACCTACGCCGCGAGTTCTCGCACGGCAGCCGCTCTATGTTCTCAAAACCGCTGATGGAAGGCCTGGAGCGTGTGGTCGAGCGCCGCGAAAAAGCCGTGCTGTTGCACAACCGCCGTGGCTTTGCGCCGTTCCTGATGTGCCGCGAGTGCGGATGCGTCCCCACCTGCAATCACTGCTCCACCGCGCTTACATATCACGAGCGCACGCACACGCTGCAATGTCACACCTGCGGTTCGTCTTGGCGCGTGCAGCCGTATCCCGCGCCCACGAGCCGATGCCCCAAATGTGGCAGTCGCTACCTGGCAAAAATGGGTCTGGGAACGCAGCAGATCGAGGACGCACTGCATCAGATGCTTCCCGAGGATGTCGCCATTATTCGCATGGATGCCGATTCCACGCGCGGCAAGGATGCGCACAAAAAGCTGCTCGAGCAGTTCGATGCCGCCGATTGCGCGGTGCTGCTGGGTACTCAGATGATTGCCAAGGGCCTCGACTTTCCCGAGGTCACGCTCGTGGGCGTGGTCAATGCCGACTTTGCGCTCAAGCTTCCAGATTTTAGAGCAGGGGAGCGCGCCTACGATCTGCTGGAGCAGGTTGCGGGTCGCGCCGGTCGCGGCGATCGCCCCGGCGAGGTCATCATCCAGACCTATCTGCCCGAGGACCCGGTCATTCGCGCCGTCGCCGAGCACGACCGCTCGATCTTTACCGACTATGACCTGGACCAGCGCCGCGACGCCCTGTATCCGCCGTTCGTGCGCCTGGTCAACATCTTGGTATGGTCGACGAACGCGGATGACGCACGGGACTACATCGGTCGCATCGCGAAGCTCCTCAAGCGTCGCTGGCATGCCGCCGCGCCCGACTTTTTGCGGGCGGGGAGCGCCGTGCCCCAGGTGCTTGGTCCGGCTTCGTGTGTAATCGAGAGAGCCAAGGACCGTTACCGCTTCCATCTGCTTGTTAAGTCGCCGGTAGGGTACCATGTCTCTGATGATATCGACACCTGCCTCAAAGAGGTGGGCTCCGTGCGCGGCGTGAGCGTGAGCGTTGACGTCGACGCCTATGATTTGATGTAACAACCCGAAAGGATGGCCATGGAAGCCAACGGAATCGTACTGTCGCCCGACCCTCGTCTGCGCCAGGAGTGCGCCGTCATCGAGGAGATCACCCCGGCGATCGAGGCGCTTGCCGAGAAGATGAAGAAGATGATGTTCGAGAACGGCGGTTGCGGCCTAGCTGCCCCGCAGATCGGCGAGCTCATTCAGCTCGTCACCATCGACTGCGACTACAGTGACAAAAACGACTACGACCCGTACGTGCTCATCAATCCCGTCATTGTTGAGCAGAGCGACCATCTGGTGCCCTTTAGCGAGGGCTGCCTTTCCATCCCTGGCATTAGCTGCGAGATTGAGCGTCCCGACCATGTCGTCGTCGAGGCGTATGACTTGGATGCCAACCTGATTCGCTATGAGGCCACGGGCGATCTGTTCTGCGTGTGCCTGCAGCACGAGATCGATCACCTGCACGGTAACACCATGTTCGAGCGCCTTAAGCCCATGCAGAGGCTCAAGGCTGTCAAGGAGTACCAGGACGCCCTGGCCCGCGGCGCTCGACCGGGCGAGACGGAGTAGGTCCCACCGTCCCCTTCCGCCGCAGGGCTTAGGTTTTGCTCCATGCTCAAACAGTCCTGCTCGCACGAAGAGCACATTAAGTGCTCTTCGGCTCGTGCGGAACTGCGCGTGGAGCAATAACCTA
>CABSUD010000072.1:0-6265 GCA_902480795.1 uncultured Collinsella sp.
AAGGAGATCATCATGAGCCAGTTCATCAACAACCCCGAGCACACCTTTGGTTTCGACACCCTGCAGCTTCACGTTGGCCAGGAGAGCGCCGATCCTGCATCCGACTCCCGTGCCGTGCCTATCTACCAGACCACGAGCTATGTGTTCCGCAACTCCCAGCACGCCGCCGACCGCTTTGGTCTTGCCGACGCCGGTAACATCTACGGCCGTCTGACCAACTCCACCCAGGGCGTCTTTGAGGACCGTATCGCCGCCCTCGAGGGTGGCGTGGCAGGTCTTGCCGTCGCCTCCGGCGCTGCTGCCATCACCTATACCCTGCAGGCTCTTGCCCAGGCCGGTGACCACGTGGTGGCTCAGAAGACCATCTACGGTGGTTCCTACAACCTGCTGGAGCATACGCTCTCCCAGTTTGGCGTCGAGACCACGTTTGTCGATGCCCATAACCTGGAAGAGGTCGAGGGTGCCATCAAGGACAACACCACGGTCATCTATCTCGAGACGCTCGGCAACCCCAACTCCGACATCCCCAACATCGACGCCATCTCCGAGATCGCCAAGAAGCACGGTCTGCCGGTTGTCGTCGACAACACCTTCGGTACCCCGTATCTGTTCCGTCCGCTGGAGCATGGTGCCAACATCGTCGTCCACTCCGCAACCAAGTTCATCGGCGGCCACGGTACCTCGCTGGGCGGTGTGATTGTCGATGGCGGCAACTTTGACTGGAAGGCGAGCGGCAAGTATGCGCAGATCGCCGAGCCCAACCCCTCCTACCATGGCGTCTCGTTTGCCGAGGCTGCCGGCCCTGCCGCCTTCGCGACCTATGTCCGCGCCATCCTGCTGCGTGACGAGGGCGCCTGCATCAGCCCGTTCAACGCCTGGGTCCTGCTCCAGGGCACCGAGACCCTGTCGCTGCGCGTTGACCGTCATGTCGAGAACACCAAGAAGGTCGTTGAGTTCCTGGCTGGTGACAGCCATGTCGCCAAGGTGAACCACCCGAGCCTGTCTGAGCACCCCGATCACGAGCTCTATCAGAAGTACTTCCCCCGTGGCGGTGCTTCGATCTTTACCTTTGAGATTAAGGGTGGCCAGGAGGCCGCCTGGAAGTTCATCGATCATCTGCAGGTGTTCTCACTGCTCGCCAACGTGGCCGACGTCAAGTCGCTCGTCGTGCACCCGGCTACCACCACGCACTCCCAGCTCTCTGCCGAGGAGCTCGCTGAGCAGAACATCACGCCCTCCACGATCCGTCTTTCCATCGGTACCGAGAACGCCGAGGATATCATTTGGGATCTGAAGCAGGCCTTCGATAGGTATAACTGTATAAAATGCCTGCTCAAGGCGCCTGTGCGAACAATGGTTGCACAGGCGCCTTTTTTGCATAGGAAGGGCGCTGTTACAGGGTTTTTGGCATGCTTTATGCAATCGAGATGTGGAAAACTCCTGTTGAGATGATGTGAGTTTTACGCAATTGACGTGCGCCTTTTGAGTAAAACCGCAGGTCGCGATTTGCTCGGGGTACTATGCAGCGCGATCGAATCGCACGCAGCTCAAACGCAGCAAAAACGCACTACGGAGGTTTCCAGCTACATGAGGATTGATTCACGAAAACCGAAAGCCGCCGCCCTTTCCGCCGCTCTGACCGTGGCACTTTTGGCGGGCGCCGGTGCAACTGATGCCCACGCCGCAACACTGTCCGATACGGTTGGATCTACGCCGTCCGAGACGACGCTGGTGCAGCCCGTTGACTATCGCGGCGATGGTTATGGTTCCATGCAGGAGTGGAACGCCTCGATGGAGGCCAAGCGCGATTCCCTGGAGATGCGCGCTCAGATTATCATGAACATGTACGGTGACTATGCCACCGATGACGAGCGCGCTGTGCTGCAGGGCTGTATCGATGGCGCGGGCAGCCTGTTGACGATGGGGGAGGTCGACGCGAAGTCGACCGAGCTCGATGAGCTGCGCACTGCGCTTGAGGATGCCAAGCGCGAAGCGCTCGAGGCTGCTGCCGCCGAGGCGGAGGCTGCCGAGGCCGCCCAGGCTTCGTACTACAACGCCGGTTACACTTCGTCCTACGCGTTTGCCGCGTCCTGCGCGAACGGATCGGGCCTGACGCGCTCTGCGGGTGTCAATAACTACAACGGGCGCCGCGAGACCTATTACAGCAGCAATGTGCTTTATCACTATCGCACGGGCGAATGGACTCAGGATTCTGAGGGCTTTTGGCGCGATTCCGACGGCTATTACGTTGTTGCCGCGGGCGATATGGCCCAGGGCTCGACCTTTACGGGCTCCAAGGGTGATTGCAAGGTCTATGACTCCGGCTGCGCTGCCGGAACCACCGACTACTACACCGGTTGGTAATTTTTCTGCATCACGGATATTTGGCGGACGGGCGTCTTTACCGAGCTTTAGGGCAACGTAAAGCCGCCCGTTCTTTATGCGCGTCTGAGTTAACAGAGCCCTTACCGTGGCGGTACGCTGGGCGTATGGATGCGGGGCACACTGGTTCTTGAGAAATAAGGTCTTTCTCTTGGAGGAAGTGGTCTTGTGAATGCTCGAGATATTGCCGTTGCCGCCGTCGCGTTGATGCTTGGCTGCCTTGGTCCCACGGCCGCGCTCGTCGCGGGCATGCTGGGGACATGCGGGGCTGCTCCTATCGTGGCCGGCGCGCTGATCGCAGCCACGCTGCTGGGAAGCACCGGTGTTGTCCTTTGCCGCGACGATGAGGACGAGGTTCCGGAGTCGCAACGCTAGCTGTTGTGAGATTGACCGCCGGTCATAGACGAAGATGAAAGCCGCCGTAAGGGGAGTGCTCCTTGCGGCGGCTTTGCTGTTAAGGCTGTTGAATGCGGCGCGTCGGCGCTACCAACTTTTCTCGATATCGCGAATGCGTCGATAGAGCCATTCGTTTTGCGGTGCCTGGATATCGTGTTTGGCTGCGAGGCGGCAGATGGTGCCCGCGAACTCATCAACCTCGGTTTTGCGCCTTGCGATGCGGTCTTGAGCCATCGAGGGCATACCGGCGGGGTCGATTCCCTCGATGAGGTGCACCATTTGCGTCAGGTCTGCCTCGGTCAGCTCAACGCCCTCGGCGTTGGCGACCGCAAGCGTTTCGCGCATGGCGGAAACAAAGCAGCGACGCTGCTCGGAGCCCGGCTCCGTGGCGCTTCCGTAGGTCCCGCCGTAGGCCATGCAGGTCTGGTTGATGCCGTCGTTGAGCATGAGTTTGGCCCACATGCGGTGCGCAATGTCGCGCTCGACGGTATGGGCGATGCCGCAGCGCGTGTAGAGCCCGTCGATAGCGGCGACGGTCGCGGGGTCCGTGCCGGCCGTCGCGCCAAAGCGGATCTCGCCCGCATTGGTAAAGGTGAGCGCGCCGTTGAGGAACACGGCGTCCATGCCCTGGCAGATACCAAGAACGGTATGCTCCCAGCCAAAGCGTTCGGCAATCTTTTGCTCGCTCGTAATGCCGTTGCATAGCGAGGCGATGAGCGTGTTGGGTCCCACGACGCGCTCCATAGTCTTGAGTGCTTGGTCGAGACCGGTGGTCTTGACTGTCAGGATGACCAGATCGGCGGGCGTCGCCTCGCTGGCGCGGACGGACGTGAGATCGCAGGGCTTGCCGTTGACAGTGAGCGCATCGCCCGCGTGACGCTCAAAACGGGTGTCATCCATGACGTATTCGATGGCGTCGTTGCCGAGCGCCCGGGCGATCATGCTGCCGTAGAGCAGGCCGACGCCGCCCTTGCCGATAAAGGCGACCTTGTTGATCTGCATGTGAATCATCTCCCCATGTAAAAGGCGCCCGCGTAAGGGGCGCCTGATGGATTGTATGCTGCCAGGGTGATTGGTGGGTGCGCGGGGCGGCTGTTATAAAAAAGAAACGTTTGCCTGGACGCTACGCTGCAGGGCAGACCGCAAAGACATGCGCGTGGTCATGCCCGGCTCCTTTCATCGGGCTTTTTGCTGATGTTAAAGCGGTGCCGTGACAGCTCGATTTCTGCTGCGTTACGATACGTTCTCGATTGCGATTCCACGATGTTTCGGCTGCGTGACCATTGTGTTTCGCCTTGCCGGGGCGCTGATGGCGAAGGGAGGGGCCGTGCAATACCGCGTTGACCCCAAAAGCGGCAACCGTATCTCGGCGTTGGGTCTGGGCTGCATGAGGTTTCCCGGTGCGCCGGGACGTCCGGATGCGAAGACAGCCGATGCCATCATTTCCCGTGCGGTGGAGCAGGGGATTAATTATCTGGACACCGCGTATCTCTATCCCGGTAACGAGGCGTGCGTGGGCGCCTCGCTTGAGCGCTTGGGGCTGCGTGACCGGGTGTTGCTGGCGACCAAGTTGCCGCATGCTTCGTGCAAGTGCGCGGAGGATTTCGACCGGTTCTTCGATGAGCAACTGCGGCGCCTGCGGACCGACCATATCGACTATTACCTCATGCATAACATTACCTCGCCCGCCCAGTGGGAACGTGTGGTGGCATTGGGCATTGAGGACTGGATCGCGTGTCAAAAGGCGGCGGGGCGCATTCGCCAGATTGGTTTTTCGTACCACGGCAGCGCGGTGGATTTCCTGACGATGCTTGACGCATATGACTGGGATTTTTGCCAGATACAGTACAACTATGCCGGCGAGCGTTACCAAGCGGGAACGGCAGGACTCATGGCGGCTGCGGAGCGCGGGCTCGCGGTGTTTGTGATGGAGCCGCTGCTGGGCGGGCGTTTAGCGGGCAAGCTGCCGCCACGGGCCCGCGCTGTGCTCGATAGTGCCCGTGACCCGCATTTGCGCACTCCTGCCGCCTGGGGTCTTTCGTGGGTGTGGAATCATCCTCAGGTGACGATGCTGCTTTCGGGTATGACCGATATCGCGCAGGTGGATGAGAACGCGGTGTTGGCCGATCGGGCCCTGCCGGATTCGATGACTGCCAACCAGCTCGACACGATCGCGCACGTGCTGGATGAGTTTGAAAAATCGAATCGCGTGCCCTGTACGGGATGCGGCTATTGCATGCCGTGCCCTAAAGGCATCAATATCCCTGGATGTTTTGCCGCCTACAACGCAAGCTATGCGCACAGCTGGTTTACGGGTCTGTCGCAGTACTTTACGGCGAGCGCGGTGCGCACAAGCGAGGCCAAGCTGGTGAGCAATTGCGTCAAGTGCGGCAAATGCGCGCGCCACTGCCCACAGCATATCGATATCCCCGAGCGTCTCGATGACGTGCGCCGACGTTTCCAGCCTGGCCCCGTGACGGCAGTGCTTAAGGCCTTCGGCAAAACGCGCTCCTCGTGACCCTTTTATAACTTGCGCTGGAATAGTTCCTGCTTGCGGCAGAATAGGGCTTAAACAGGGACTATTCCACCGCAACTGAAGGGGGCTGTCGTGGGCCATCGGGATTCATGGGATGATTCGCGTGAGGTTCGTTGGGGCATTTTGGGCGCTGGGCGCATTTCGCATCGATTTGCATCGTCGCTCAAGAAGGTCGACGGGGCACGGCTGGTGGCTGCGGCCGGCCGCACTCCTGCACATGTCGAGGAATTTTGCCGAGCGTTTTCGATTGATGCTGCGCATGGCCATGCCTCGGTCGACGATAACGGCGATGCGGCTTATGACGCGCTGATTGCCGACCCCGATGTCGACGCAATTTACTTGGCTCTTCCGCATGGCATGCATACGCGTTGGGCCTGTCGCGCGCTGTGCGCCGGAAAGGCCGTGCTGTGCGAAAAGCCGGCCGTTTTGAGTGAGGAAGAGGCTCTCTCGATTGCCTCCACCTCTCGCGAGCGCGGCGTGCTGTTTATGGAGGCGATGAAGAATCGGTTTTGCCCGATGCGCACTCGCGTGAAGGACTTGCTTGCGTCGGGTGAGCTTGGCCGTATTGTCTCGATTGAAAGCGTGCAAAAGCTCGATTACGGCGAGTCTCCTTCGGGCTATCTGCTTGATCCGTTGCAGGGCGGCTGTCTATATGACATGGGCTGCTATGCAGTCGGTTGGTTTGAGGATTTGCTCGCGGGCGCTTGCGAAGTTTCGTCTCGTGAAGTTCGCTGGCGTGACGTATCGGGCGGCCGCGTCGATTGGGCCGACGAGATCCATATGAGCGTCGACGGTATACCCATTCATATGGTGTGCGACGGCGAAGCAACATATGAAAGCCGCTTAACGATTGCCTGTGAGCGGGGCTCGTTGGAAATCGAGCGTCTCCATCGCCCCGAGCTCGCTCATGTGAAGTATTCCGACGGTCGGATACTCGAAATCGATGCACCA
>CABSUD010000073.1:0-6209 GCA_902480795.1 uncultured Collinsella sp.
GGGGACACTCTTGAACAGGCAACATTCAAGGAGCGTCCCCGGATGCCGGCACTTAGGGACGTTCCTAAAATGCCGGCACATAAGGAACGTCCCTAAGTGCCGACTACTGAATGGCGCCGCCGAAATTATTGAACAACCTGTTCAAAAACACGAATGGATACCACCGCGACTATACTAGAGCGCAGCAATAGAAAGGAACCGCCTTGAGCATCACGCCCCTCGATAGCATCCGCCGCGCCATCGCCCGCCGCAATGGCGTCGCCGACCCCGCCGTATCGGGCGGGGCGCACGGGCAGGGCGGACGCATCGAGAACGGCCTGTTCCCCGCATCGCACACTGCCGAGGAACTCGCACGCATCCAAGAGCTAAGCCAGCGTAACGCCGGCGGTCCCGACAGCAGCCAGGCCACACGCCATCGCCGCGAGCGCGATCGCCAGCCCGGCCCCATCCACCGCATGGTCAATGCCTGGTGGAACCGCCTGCTCGGAGCCGTCTACGGCGGCGGCTTCTCCACACAAGAAGCCGAGTACGAAGATCATGCCACCCGTCGCGACTACCTTTGGAATACCCTGGGCACCGCCGTATGGGGCATGGCGTTTCCGCTGCTCACCATTGTGTCGACGCAGCTCGTGGGCGCCGAGGAAGCCGGCAAGTTCTCCATCGCCTTTGTCACCGGCACGCTCATCATGATTGCGTGCAACTACGGCGTGCGCAACTTTCAGGTCTCGGACATCGACGAAAAGACGTCCTTTGCCTCCTACCAGCTCAACCGTTGGCTTTGCGGTGCGCTCGCGCTGGCATGCGGCCTGATATACAGCAGCGCCCGCGGCTACGATGCGCAGATGGCCACGATCGGCCTGGGCGTCTACCTCTATAAGGTGATCGACGGCATCGCCGACGTGTACGAGGGCCGCCTGCAGCAGGCCGACAAGCTCTATTTGGCTGGCATGAGCCAAACGCTGCGTTCCGCCGGCGTCATCGCGGTCTTTAGCGTGGCACTGTTCCTCACGCGCGGCATGCCCATCGCGGCCATGGCCATGGGCATCGCCGCAATCGCCTCGCTCGTGCTGGTCACCGCCCCGCTCGCCCTGCTCGAAACCGAAAAATCACGCCGCATGAGTCTGCGCGAGGCTGGCCACCTGTTTATCCAGTGCGCCCCACTTTTTGGCGCGCTGTTCCTGTTCAACCTAATCGAGAGCATGCCCAAATTCGTGATGGAAGGCACGCTGGCCTACAAGTATCAGCTGTACTTTAATGCACTGTTCTTTCCGGCGCAGGCTATTTTGTTGAGCATTGGATTTATCTATAAACCGCAGCTCCTGCGTCTGTCGAGCATTTGGGCGAATCCGCGCAAGCGTCGCCGCTTTGACTTGATTATTGTTGCCGTTATGGCGCTGATCGTGGTCATCACCGGCATGTGCGCCGCATTTATGGCAGGCCCCGGCATCCCCATTATGAGCTTTATGTACGGCCTTAACTTTGAGCGCTACCGTACGCTGGCGCTGCTGATGGTCGTCGCCGGCGGCGTCACCGCAGCCATCGACTTTATCTACGCCATCATCACGGTGCTGCGCCATGCCGGCGACGTCACCAAGATCTACCTGATCTGCTTCGCCGTAAGCGTAGTGCTGCCGGTGATCCTGATTAAGCTGCTGGGTCTGATGGGCGCTGTGGTGAGCTACCTAGCCATCATGGTCCTACTCCTGGTGCTACTGACTATCGAGTACGCCCACATCCGCCAACGCATTGAGCGCGACCGCAACCCCTACGGCGCCTAATTAGCTGTCCCCGGTCACCGGAATTTGCGATGGAATCACCCCGGCTGGGGTCACATTGCGAACAATATGCATCACGCAAAACTAAGTGAGTAGACTTTTACCGAATCCCCGACCACACCGACAGAGCACAAGTCTTTGACCTGCGGTTTTATTGAGGCAAATATGTTGGGTGCTCGGCATTTCCAAAACAGTCTACTCACTTAGCCAGCGGGCAGCCAAATGATTATTTAATCCCCGTCCCAGAGAAATCAATTAGCGGGCAGAAGGGCAAAAGTAGTCAAAAAACCCTTCCCAAATTAGCTACCCCTTGCACCCGTTATTCGCCCGGGTTGATGTTCGCGTAGAACTCCGCCCCATCATCGAGCCGCAGGATGCCCACGCGACCGAACTCGGAGCCGGTGGCGGCAGCGCAGTCGATATCGATGCGATCGGGCACGCCGGCAGTGTCCTCGCCGCCCAAGCGCACGATCTGCCCGCGGCCCGACTCCTCATCGAGCCCCGCAAGACCACCGACCTCGCAATAACGCCCGAGCGACACCGTTGGCGTGTGACCGCTCACCACGACCGGACCCTTGCCCTCGGCAGAAAGCAGCCCGGTCGGCACATCCCAATAGCCGTGACGAATCCACAGCAGGTCATCGGACGACTGCACCGCGAGCATCTGCTGCAGCAGCTCGCGATCGGCACCCACCGCTCCGACGCCATCGGCACAATCGACGCCATGCTCAAGCAAAAACGCGCGCGCCGCCTTTATCTCGATTCCAGCATGTACCAGCAGATACGGGCGCTCCTCGGTCTCGACCACCGCGTAGAGCGGCAGCGCGGCCATCCATCGCACGAGCTCCTCGTATGCCTCAAATTCCATGTCGTTGAGCTGCTCGCGCGTCGTCCAGCCACCGTTGATATCCCAGGTCTCGGCATCGAACGGATCCTGGCCAATGATGGCATCGAGCATGATCTGCTCGTGATTGCCCTTGAGCACGCGGGCGTTGGGCAGCGAGCGCACGAGCTTAATAACGCCGACCGGATCGGGCCCGCGATCGATCATGTCGCCCAGCACGTACAGCGTGTCGTCGGACGTCAACGAGATCTTAGACAGGGCCTCGTCAAGCGCACGCACGTGCCCGTGAGCATCAGATGTCACATAGATCGCCATGGTACGCCTCTCCTTGTATTGCGGCCGAAGCCCGGCGCCGCAACTAAAACTTCAAGTTGAACTTAAACGTTACCCATTGTACTCCGTTGCAATAAAGCTGGAAAGGGTTTCCGAGCAGAGGCAAAGACGGCAGCCGTCTATGACGATATCGCGCACGCCCGCAATCCAACCCCATAAACCCACCATCTTTGGGTACAAATAACCGCAGGCAACTGACCGTGCCACGCCAACCACCCAGGAGCGGACACCATCCATGAACCAGATCCTTCTCTTTATCGGCCTCGTTTTTATTCTGTGCCTGACCATCAAACCCGTCGGCAAAAAACTCCCCTTCCCCACCCTGCTCATCTTTATCGCGCTCGGCATGCTGTTGGGCGTCAACGGCCCGGCGCATATCGACTTTAGCGACTACGCGCTCACCGAAACCGTCTGCAGCACGGCGCTGCTGTTCATCATGTTCTACGGCGGCTTTAACACCAACATCGACCGCGCCAAGCCCGTCGCCGTGCCCGCGGTGCTGCTGAGCACGCTCGGCGTCGTCATCACCGCAGGCATCACCGGCGTGTTCGCCCACTTCGTGCTGGGCTTCGACTGGATCGGCGGCCTGCTGCTGGGCTCGGTCGTGGCGTCGACCGATGCGGCCAGCGTCTTTAGCGTGCTGCGCGAGCACAGCCTGTCGCTGAGGGGCGGCACCGACTCGCTGCTCGAGGTCGAATCGGGCTCCAACGACCCCGTCGCCTACATGCTCACCGCCGTGCTCGCCACACTCGCGGCCGGCGGCGACATCAACATTCCCGCACTGCTGGCCAAGCAGATTATCCTGGGCGCGGGCCTGGGCCTTGCCATCGGCTGGGCGGCGGGCCGCCTGATTGAACGCGCGCACGCAACGGCCGAGGGCGCGCAGACCATCTTTTTGTTCGCCGTGGCGATCGTCGCCTACGCGCTACCAAGCTATCTGGGCGGCAACGGCTTTTTGGCTGTATACCTGGCCGGCATTGTGCTGGGTGCCAGCGACATCACCGGCAAAGTCGAGATGGCGCACTTCTTTGACACCCTCACCGAAATGGCGGAGATGACGATCTTCTTCTTGCTCGGCCTGCTCGTAACGCCCGCACGCCTGCCGCAGATGCTGCTGCCGGGCCTGGCGCTCATGGCGTTTATGCTCTTCGTGAGCCGCCCCATCGCCGTGGGCATGCTGTTGGCGCCCTTTAAGACCAACCCTCGCCAGGTTGCGCTCGTAAGCTGGGCGGGCCTGCGCGGAGCAGCATCGGTCGTCTTTAGTCTCTTTGCCGTGGTGGCCGGCGTTCCCGGCGGTCACGACCTATTTGACCTGGTCTTTGTGATTGCCGTGTCGAGCATTGTGGTACAGGGTTCGCTGCTGCCGGCGGTGGCGAAGAAGCTCGATATGATCGATGCGACCGGCGACGTGCGCCGCACCTTTAACGACTACCGCGACGAGGATGGCATGTCGTTTGTAAAGCTCAAGGTGGGCGCTGGACATCCGTTTGCCGGATGCTCGCTCGCGGACATTGGCAGCGCCACCAACATGCTCGTGGTCCTGGTGCTGCGCGACGGGGCGCACCCGGTGCTGCCCAACGGCGATACCGTGATCCAGGAAGGCGATCTGCTGGTGATGGCCGCCCCAACGTTCGAAGAGCGTGCCGAGGTTACGCTGCGCGAGGTCACCGTAACCCCCCACGGTCGCCTGGCCGGCCAGCGTCTTCGCGATGTGCCGCAAGACAAGCATCCCTTTATCGTCGTGATGCTCAAACGCGACGGCCAGACGATCATCCCCGACGGCAACACCCTCATATACGCCGGCGACGAAGCCGTCATCGCCACACTGGCGTCGTAGTGACCAGGAAGTGGCTAATTTGCGACGAAGAGATCAAGCGCCTAGAGAACCTCATGCCTTCGCTCGCAGATTTGGATTTGCTTGAGGAGTAAAGCACCCCTCCCCCATGTAACCATCCTGTAAATCATAGCGGCGCAGTCGAGTTTTACCGTGATACGGTCGCGCCTGGCGCTCCACTGTGCTAAAGTATCCCGAACGTCCAAACGACTACGAGGGGGAACTAGAAGATGGCACGTGTGCACAACTTCTCAGCTGGCCCGGCCGCGCTGTCTACAAGCGTGCTCGCCGAGATCGCCGACGAGATGATGGACTACCGCGGTTGCGGCATGTCCGTGCTCGAGATGAGCCATCGATCTAGCATGTACCAGCAGATCATCGACGACGCCGAGGCAACCCTGCGTCGCCTGCTGAGCATCCCCGACAACTACCGCGTCCTGTTTTTGCAGGGCGGCGCCACGCTGCAGTTTGCGGGCATCCCCATGAACCTCATGTGCCGCGGGCGCGCCGGCTACATCGTGACCGGCAACTTTGCCAACAAGGCACACAAAGAAGCCGCCAAGTACGGCGAGGCCGTGTTGCTCGCGAGTTCCGAGGACACCAACTTCGACCGCATTCCCAACATGGCCGACATCAACGCGTGCATTGCCGACGAGGCCGCGGGCGACGGGCTCGACTACGTCTACATCTGCCAGAACAACACCATCTTTGGCACCATGTACCACGAGCTGCCCGCTTGCGGCGACGTGCCGCTGGTCGCCGATGTCTCGAGCTGTTTTCTGTCGCAGCCGCTCGACGTCGAGCGCTACGGCCTCATCTACGCCGGCGCGCAGAAAAACGCCGGCGCCGCGGGTGTGACCGTGGTCATCGTGCGCGACGACCTCATCGCAGATGGCCCCGCCTTTGCGCAGACGCCGCAGTACATGGACCTCAAGACCCAGGCCGCCAAGGGCTCCATGCTCAACACGCCCAACACCTTTGGCATCTACGTGTGCGGCAAGGTGTTCCATTGGGTCGAGGAGACCGGCGGACTTGCCGCCATGGCCGAGCGCAACTGGGCCAAGGCAAACCTGCTCTACGACCTGCTCGAGCACAGCGAGCTGTTCCATGGCACCACGCAGGCCGACAGCCGCTCCATCGCCAATGTCACCTTCCGCACCGGCGACGCCGAACTCGACGCGGCCTTTGTCGCAGGCGCGGCCGAGCACCAGATTCAAAACGTCAAGGGCCATCGTCTGGTAGGCGGCCTGCGCGCCAGCGTCTACAACGACGTAACCATGGAAGAAGTGCAGGCGCTGGCCTCGTACATGAAGGACTTCGAAGCGCAGCATAGTTTGAGTCCGCGATCTAACTAGCCCGCAACGCGCGGGCCGACCAGCCACTTCAAACCACCTGT
Source organism: uncultured Collinsella sp. (assembly GCA_902480795.1). Taxonomy (GTDB): domain Bacteria; phylum Actinomycetota; class Coriobacteriia; order Coriobacteriales; family Coriobacteriaceae; genus Collinsella. The sequence goes on from CABSUD010000073.1 coordinate 6,183, forward strand.
TTAAACCAAACCTGCTAAGGAGTTTTT
>CABSUD010000074.1:0-6202 GCA_902480795.1 uncultured Collinsella sp.
GTAAATATGCGGCGGTCGTACTCGAAAGCGATGAGCTTTGGGCAGTATGGCGTTCGCCGGGGAGCTCAGAAGGCTCAGAACGGCCTTTGGAGCTTTAAAAAAATACGTATCTGAACTAATTGTCCAGGGAAGGTTGTCGAGGGGTAGAAAAAGGGTCGGAAGCGAGCTTCCGACCCTTTAAAAACACCAAAGATGATGAGATGCACGCTGGATTACAGCGCGAAGTCGCCGCCGACGAGCGTGGAGACGGGCTCCTCGTGGTAAACGGCGGAGATGGCCTGAGCGAACTCCTCGGCGACCGAGATGGTCTTGATTTTGCCGCCGACCTCGACGGGAATGGCGTCGGTGACGAGGCACTCGACGATCGGGGCGTCGTTCAGACGCTCGATGGCCGGACCGGAGAAGATGCCGTGGGTGGCGCAGACGTAGATGTCGCCAGCGCCCATAGCCTTGAGCTCCTTGACGTTGGCGCACAGGGTGCCAGCGGTGTCGATCATGTCGTCGTTGATGATGCAGGTCTTGCCCTTGATGTCACCGATGATGCCCATGACCTCGGCGGCGTTGTGGCGCGGACGGCCCTTGTGGGCGATGGCCAGGTCGCAGCCGAGCATGTCGGACAGCTTCTTGGCGGCCTTGGCGCGGCCCACATCGGGGGAGACGACAACCAGGTTGTCGGTGTCGAAGTGCATGTCGTTGTAGTACTGGCCAAACAGCGGCAGCGCGGACAGGTGGTTAACCGGGATATCGAAGAAGCCCTGAATCTGGCCCTGGTGCAGGTCGAGGGTGATGATGCGGTTGACGCCAGCGCGCTCGAGCAGGTTGGCGACGAGGCGGGCGGTGATGGGCTCGCGCGGGCCGGCCTTGCGGTCCTGGCGGGCATAGCCGTAGTGGGTGATGACGGCGGTGATGGAGCGGGCGGATGCGCGCTTGGCAGCGTCGGTGGCGATGAGCAGCTCCATGAGCATGTCGTTGACGTTGCCGCCGGCCACGGACTGAATCAGGAAGACGTCGGCGCCACGGACGGTCTCGTCGTAGCGGGCGTAAATCTCACCATTGGCGAACTGCTTTAGCGTAAGGCCCGAAAGCTCGACCCCAAGGTACTCAGCGATCTTCTGAGCGAGGGGACGGTTGGAGGAACCGGAATACACGCGGATGGACTTGCGCATATTCTCCGACTTCTCGGGATCATTAATCGGCATTACCCTTCTCCTTTATATCGAATGCCATATAGATGCCTTGTTGCATTGTAACCGCGCGACGGGGTTAATCGGGTCTTGATAACGTCTTTACCGTCAACGGACACGAACCGACCACTCATCCGGTCGCGCAGGTCACGATAGAAAAAGGAGCCGTCCCCATGGGAACAGCTCCTTAGATGCTTGGTAAAACGTTATACCTCGTCGTCCTCGTGCAGGCGGCGGCGATAATCGGCGGCCCAGCCCTCAATGTTTACCTGACGGGCGCGGCCCAGTCCAAGTGCGTCGGCCGGGACCGGCTCGGTGATGACGGAGCCGGCGGCCACGACCGCGCCGTCGCCGATCTGGGCAGGCGCGACCATCATGGTGTCGGAACCGATGAAGGCATCCTTGCCGATGACGGTCTTGTGCTTGTGGACGCCGTCGTAGTTGCAGGTGATGGAGCCCGCGCCCACGTTGACGCCGGAGCCCATGGTGGTGTCGCCGATGTAGGACAGGTGCGGCACCTTGGAGCCCTCGCCGATCGTGGACTTCTTGATCTCCACGTGCGTGCCGGCCTTGGATCCGTCGAGCATGTGGGTGCCCGGGCGCAGGTAGGCGCGCGGGCCGCAGTCGACGCCGTTCTCGATGACGGCCTCGATGGCGATGGTCTCATCGATGGTGCAGCCGCTGCCGACGGTGGTGTCGGTGAGACGGCTGTTGGGGCCGAGCTGGCACTCCTCGCCCACGGTGACGTGGCCGATCAGGTGCGTCTGCGGCCACACGACGGTGTCGCGGCCGATGACGGCATCGGGGCCGATCCAGGCCTGCGTGGGGTCGATGAAGGTAACGCCCTCGGCCATCCAGTGCTCGTTGATGCGGTCGCGCGCGATGGCGGTGAGCTGCGCGAGCTGGATGCGGCTGTTGACGCCCAGGCCGTCGCGGTAGTCATCGCAGTGGAAGATGGAGACTGCCTGGCCGTGACCCTTGAGGATTTCGAGCATGTCGGGCAGGTAGTACTCGGACTGCGCGTTGTCGTTGCCGATCTCGTTAATGTGGGCGGCGAGCTGCGCGCCGTCGAAGGCGTAGCAGCCGGCGTTGCACTCCAGCAGCGTGGCGGCCTGCTCGGGCGTGCAGTCCTTCTGCTCGATGATGCGCTCGATCTGGCCATCGGCGCCCAGCTTGATGCGGCCGTAGCCAAAAGGATCGGGCGGCGTCATGGTCATGACGGTGCAGGCGAGCTCGCCGGTGGCGACGGTCTGCGCGAACTTGGCGACGGTGTCGGCGGTGATGAGCGGCAGGTCGCCGTTGAGCACGACGACGGGGCCTTGCGCGATGCCGCAGGCCTCGAGCGCGACCTTTACGGCGTGGCCGGTGCCCAGGCGCTCGGTCTGCTCGACGCACTCAACCTTGGTGGCGCTGTTGGCATAGGCGCCATCGATGAGGGCGCGCATCTCGTCGGCGTGGCTGCCGATGACGACCACGACGCGGCTGCAGCCGGCCTTGATGGTGGCGTCGACGATCCACTGGACCATGGGCTTGCCCAGGATCTTGTGCGAAACCTTGCAGTGGTTCGACTTCATGCGGGTGCCCTCGCCGGCGGCGAGGATAATTGCGGTTGCGTCCATGTGATCTCCTGTTACGTTATAGAGACGTGTGTTTGGAAACGATACACGGCGCAATATGATACCGCAGGCATATGATGAGCGCGTAACGATTGATGCGCGACGGCCGATGTCGGTGACGCTGACGCAGTGTTTGCGCTGGTTGTGTATGGCGGCGGCGCTGCGGCGTTGGCGTTTGAGCGAGGGATGGGGGCGCCTGTGGACAACATGCGAGAGGGTTCGGGCGCCGAGCCCGTGGGGGCATTTTCGATGTCGCATCCGGCGGTGCCGGCGCTCTACATAGCGTTGACGCTGGGGCTCACCATGTTCTCGATGCAACCGGTGCTGATTGCGCTGTCGCTTGCGGGCGGGCTGGCGTATGGATTTGCAACGCGTGGGGCTGCCCGCACGCTGGGCGCACTCCGCTGGCAGCTGCCGGTGATTTTGATCATTGCACTGGTCAACCCGCTGTTTAGCGCCTCGGGCTCGACCGAGCTGTTTCGCATCGGCGTGCGCGCGGTGTATCTGGAAAGCATGGTATATGGCCTGTGCATGGGCGGGCTGTTTGTGGCGAGCGTGCTGTGGTTTGAGGCTGCGGCGTCGATGCTTGAATACGACAAGGTACTCGCACTGTTGGGCAACGCCGCGCCGGTGATCGCGCTCATGATCTCGATGTGCATGCGACTTATCCCACAGTTTTTGCGCCGCGGCCGCACGGTGCTGGCGGTGCAGGACGCGATTGATGTGCCGAGGCGTGCGCCCACCGATCCCGTGCGTTCGCGTCTGCGGGCATCGAGCGTGTTGATGGGCTGGGGCATGGAAGATTCGCTTGAGCGCGCGGACGCCATGCGCTCCCGTGGGTGGGGTGCCGTGACGCGCCGCACGACGTACGCGCGGTATCGGCTGAGGCGCGGCGATGTTGCCGCGCTGGTCGGGCTCGCGCTGTTTGGTGCTGCCGCGGTGGCGGTGGCATGGACCGCGACAACGCAGTATTCGTTTTACCCGCAGCTTTCGGTGCCCGCGCCGTGGCTGGGCTATGTCGTGTACGCTGTCTGGATGGTGCTGCCCTGCGTGTTGCATGCGATCGATGAGAAGAGGTTTGGCTGATGGCTCGGTTGGATAGGGGCCCGGTGTCGGGCGCGGCGTGCGGCCCGGATATGCCGGCGATTGAGGTGCGGAGCCTGAGCTTTGCCTACCCCGGGGCTGATGCCGCGGTGCTCGAGGGGCTCGACTGGTCTGTTCCCCAAGGTGCATTTGCGCTGCTTGTTGGCGGTACCGGATCGGGTAAGTCGACGCTGCTCTCGCTGCTCAAGCCCGAGATCGCTCCGGCGGGCGAGCGCACTGGCGATACGCGCGTACTGGGCGAGAACGTTGCCGACATGGACGTGCGCGCGTCTGCGGAGCGCGTGGGCTACGTGTTCCAGGATCCCGAGAACCAGATTGTGTGCGAGACCGTGTGGCACGAGATGGCGTTTGGCCTAGAAAACTTAGGCATGTCGCGCGACGAGATGCGCCGCCGTGTTGCCGAGACCAGCTATTTCTTTGGTCTGGAGGACTGGCTTCATCGCGATACCGATACGCTTTCGGGTGGCCGCAAGCAGCTGCTGTCGCTTGCCGCCGTCCTGGCGCTGCGTCCGCGTGTGCTGTTACTCGACGAGCCCACGTCTCAGCTCGATCCCGTTGCCGAGAAGAATTTTCTGCACGCGCTGTTTCGCGTGAATCGCGAGTTGGGCTGCACGGTTGTTGTGGCTACGCATCAACCGCGGCCGATGCTCGAGTATGCGACGTGTGCGTACCGGATTGAGGGCGGTCGCGTGCGCGAGGTGGCGGATATGGCTTCTTTGGGATGCCGAGAATCGCTGTTTTCCGATGACATGTTGGGGTGGGGTGCCATCCGATGTGCAAAAAACGGAGTATTCAGCAGGCGTGAGGACAATTTGGGCTCTTTGGAGCCGCCCGGGGACGTATCGAGCGCGAAAAAAAGTTCGGAATTGGACAAATCGTCCGAATTTGTGGCGCAAACGTCGCTCGAGAACGGCTCGGAAGCCTTCCCACGCACGGATGGAAGCAGAATACTCCAAAAAATGCACGGCGGGTCGGCTACCACCCTGTCGGAAGGCTGGTTTCGCTACGATCGCGTGGGCGGTTGGGTGCTGCGCGGGCTCGATGTGACGTTTTCAGCCGGTGCGGTGCATGCGGTCGTGGGCGGAAACGGCTGCGGCAAGTCGACGATGCTCTCGGTGCTGGCCAAGACGGCTAAACTGCAGCGTGGCCGCATGGTGCGTGGGGCGGCCTCGGCGGCGCTGCTGCCACAGAATCCCAAGGCATTGCTGGTCGCCGAAACGGTGCGCGACGAGCTGATGGAATGGGCTTCGACCTGCGGATACGACGAGGCCGCAGCACGGGAGCAGGCAGCGCGCCTGGGCCTGGCGGGCTTGGAGACGCGTCACCCGTACGATCTTTCGGGCGGACAGCGCCAGCTGCTTGCACTGGCAAAGCTGCTGCTGATTGGTCCGGAGCTGCTGCTGCTTGATGAGCCCACCAAGGGCCTTGACCTGGCAAGTCGCTGCATTATCGCCCGAGCCCTGCGCGAGCATGCGCAGGCTGGCGGCACCGTTGTCATTGCCACGCACGACCTAGACTTTGCCGAGCAGGTGTCCGACGACGTCGCCATGATGTTCGACGGCGAGATCGCCTGCATGGAGCCCCCGGCAGATTTCTTTGCCGACAACGTGTTCTACAGGGCGTGATGGGATGATGGATCATCGCGCCTCGCGCCTACTCACAAAAATGGAGATTCCGCTGCTCCTGGCGGTGCCGGCAGTGATGACTGCAGCGTTGCTGGCAGGCATTGAGCAGGCGGCGCTTGCCATGCTGGTTGTAGTGGCGCTCGTGCTCGCACTGTTCTTTGCGGGCTATGAGGTATCGCGCCCGGGCTTGCGCCAGATTATGCCAACGCTGGTTCTGGCGGCGTTGGCCGCGGCGGGCCGCATCTTGTTCGGCCCCATTCCCGACTTTAAACCCGTGAGCGCCATCGCTATTATCGCGGGAGCGACGTTGGGCCGACGCAATGGCTTCATGGTCGGCGCGTTGGCAGCGCTGACCAGTAATTTCTTTTTTGGGCAGGGCATGTGGACGCCGTGGCAGATGTATGCTTGGGGGCTCGTGGGATACGTTGGCGGTGCGCTGGCGTATGCGGGTGCATTCGGCCGTGCGGATGGAACCGTGCGCATGCCGGCGCTGTTGGCGTATGGCTTTGCCTCGGGCCTGCTGTATGGCGTCGTGATTAACGCGTATGACATCATCGGTTTTGTGCAGCCGCTCACGTGGGCGGGCGCCGTGGCGCGTCTTGCTACCGCCGTACCGTTCGATATCACGCATGGCCTCGCGACCTGCGTGTTTTTGGCCGTCCTGTACAAGCCC
>CABSUD010000075.1:0-6179 GCA_902480795.1 uncultured Collinsella sp.
TGTAGATCAGCAAACTTAGTATATTTCACCGCCCCTCTGCCAAGCCCAGGCGACATCCACGCACTTTACCTGCGTAAACAATGTGAGTGAAATATGAATCTCGATGGATACGCCCGCAGCCGTGTATACTAAACAGCTGTGTGAAACCAGGGGAGTATTCTGACTGGACAAAATGCCTGCTTAATAGGGTTGTCAGGTAGTCCGGGCGAAATACAAGGCTGGGGAGCACGTCGTGTAAGTAGTGGTCCTCTAGGGGCGTACGCTCGGTGGTGTACGCATTGTCCCAAGACCACGCGAGAGTTGGGATCATATCTTGATCAGCATGATTCTCGGCCGCAAGATTGGCATGACCCAGGTTTGGGACGAGGACGACAACGTCGTTCCCGTCACGGTCATCCAGGCTGGCCCCTGCGCTGTCTCGCAGGTTAAAACTCAGGCAACCGACGGCTATGACGCCGTCCAGATCGGTTTCGGCGACATCAAGGCCAAGAACGTGAACAAGCCCATGGCTGGTCACTTCGCCAAGGCTGGCGTCGAGCCTGTCCGTTTCCTTCGTGAGGTCCGCGTCGAGAACGGCGAGGAGCACAAGGTCGGCGAGGTCGTCACCGTCGCTGATTTCGCTGATGTCGAGAAGGTCGACGTCATCGGTACCTCCAAGGGTAAGGGCTTCCAGGGTCGCATCAAGCGCTGGGGTCAGCGCCGCGGTCCTATGACGCATGGTTCTCACTTCCAGCGTCACCCCGGTTCTATCGGTCAGTGCGCCTATCCTGCGCGCGTCCTCAAGGGCGTCAAGATGGCCGGTCACATGGGTAACGAGCGCGTTACCGTCAAGAACCTTTCCGTTGTCCGCATCGATGCCGAGCAGAACCTCATCTTGGTCAAGGGCGCTGTCCCGGGTGCCAAGAATGGTCTCGTCGCCATCCGTATGGCCTAAGGGCCCAGCCCATTTAGCCCAGCGTCATACCAAGGAGAACACTTAAATGGCAAAGTTTGAAGTAAAGAACAGCGAGGGCAAGAAGGTCGCCGAGGCCGAGCTCGCCGCTGAGGTGTACGGCATCGAGCCGAACATCCACGTTATGCACCACATCGTCAAGTGCCAGATGGCCTCTTGGCGTCAGGGCACCCAGTCCGCTAAGGGTCGCTCTGAGGTTTCCGGTGGCGGCAAGAAGCCTTGGCGTCAGAAGGGCACCGGCCGTGCCCGCCAGGGTTCCATCCGTGCTGCCCAGTGGCGTCACGGTGGCGTCGTCTTCGCCCCCAAGCCCCGTTCTTACGCTAAGCGTATGAACAACAAGGAGGTCAAGCTGGCTATGCGCTCCGCGCTGTCCGCTAAGCTGGCCGATGGCGAGCTCGTGCTCGTCGACGACTACGGCTTCGAGAAGCCTTCCACCAAGGCTGCCGTCGCCATGCTCAAGGCTCTCGGCCTTGAGGGCAAGCGTCTGACCATCATCGTTCGCGATGAGGACGTCAACGCCTACCTGTCGTTCCGCAACATTCCCAAGACGTTCATCATCACTGCCGACGAGGCCAACACCTACGATCTCGTCAACAACAACGCCGTGCTGATGCCCGCCGACATCGCCGCTCACTTCGGGGAGGTGCTTGCATAAATGACCGCCCACGAGATCATCATCCGTCCGATCGTGTCCGAGCGTTCCTTCTCCGGCATGGAGCTGAACAAGTACACGTTCGAGGTCGCCAAGGATGCTAACAAGTATCAGATCAAGGACGCTGTCGAGGAGATCTTCGGCGTCAAGGTCGTTCGCGTGAACACCCTGACGGTCAAGCCCAAGACCAAGCGCGTGCGCTATGTCGCCGGCAAGACCCGTTCTTGGAAGAAGGCCATCGTCACGCTGGCCGAGGGCGACACCATCGAGGTCTTTGGCAACCAGGCCTAAGACTCGCTGCTGTTGAGTGAGCTCATGCCTCCCAAATAGGGGAGGCGAGAGCTCAAGGTTTTGGGCGTATTAAATGGACACGCCCGGAACCGTGTATACGTCCGGTGTCATCGCACCCGAGGCAGAACCTCGAATCCCTGTCTGTGATGGCTAACGGATTCCTATTGAAAGGGATTGTAATGGCTGTAAAGCACCTTAAGCCGACCTCCGCTGGTAGGCGTTGGCAGACGATCTCCGACTTCTCCGAGATCACCTGCACCAAGCCCGAGAAGTCTCTTCTCGAGCCCCTGCCCAAGAAGGCCGGTCGTAACAACAACGGCCGCATCACCACCCGCCACCAGGGCGGCGGCGTGAAGCGTCGTTACCGCGTGATCGACTTCAAGCGCAACAAGGACGGCGTGCCCGCCAAGGTTGCCACGATCGAGTACGATCCGAACCGTTCCGCTCGCATCGCTCTGCTGCACTACGCTGACGGTGAGAAGCGCTACATCCTGGCCCCCAAGGGCCTTGAGGTCGGTCAGACCATCATGTCCGGTTCTGACGCCGACATCAAGCCGGGCAACGCTCTGCCCCTCGCCGACATCCCCGTCGGTACGCTCATCCACGCCGTCGAGTTCCAGCCGGGCAAGGGCGCTGCTATCGCCCGTTCCGCCGGTAACTCCTGCCAGCTGATGGGTAAGGAGGGCAAGTACGCTATCGTCCGTATGCCTTCCTCCGAGATGCGCCGCATCCTCGTTACCTGCCGCGCCACCGTCGGTGAGGTCGGCAACGCCGATCACGCCAACATCGTCATCGGCAAGGCCGGCCGTAAGCGTCACATGAACGTGCGCCCGACCGTCCGCGGTACCGTCATGAACCCTGTCGACCACCCGCACGGCGGTGGCGAGGGCAAGAACCACACCTCTGGTCGTCCCTCTGTTACCCCCTGGGGTAAGCCGACGAAGGGCCTTCGTACGCGCAAGAAGAAGAAGGTCTCGAACCAGCACATCATTCGTCGCCGTAAGAAGTAATTTCGGATACCGAGTTTTAGGAGAAAGCACTTATGAGCAGAAGTCTCAAAAAGGGCCCGTTCGTGGAGACTCGCCTTCTCTCGCGTATCACCGCGATGAACGAGGCTGGCAAGAAGGACGTCGTGAAGACCTGGTCCCGCGCGTCCACCATCTTCCCCGAGATGGTTGGTCACACCATCGCCGTCCACGACGGCCGCAAGCATGTGCCCGTGTATGTTACCGAGTCCATGGTTGGTCACAAGCTCGGCGAGTTCGCGCCGACTCGTACGTTCCGTGGCCACAAGGCCAAATAGGGGGTTAACCGTAAATGGCAACTAAGTCTATTGAAACTGAGGCCACCGAGGTTCGCGCCGTCGCTAAGTACGTGCGTGTTTCCCCCAGCAAGGCCCGCCTGGTGGTCGATCTGATCCGCCGCAAGCCTGTCGCTCAGGCCTTCGACATCCTCCACTTCTGCGACCGCGCCGTCGCCGTGGATGTCGAGAAGGTTCTCCGTTCCGCCGTTGCGAACGCCGAGAACAACAACGGTCTGCGTGCCGACAACCTGGTTGTCGCCGCTGCCTATGTTGACGAGGGTCCGACGCTTAAGCGCATCCGTCCCCGCGCCAAGGGTTCCGCTTCTCGCATTCTGAAGCGTACTTCCCACATCACCGTCGTCGTTGCTCCTCGAAAGGAGGCGTAAAGCTGTATGGGTCAGAAAGTCTACCCCACCGGCTTCCGTCTTGGCATCACCGAGAACTGGCGCTCCCGCTGGTTCGCAGAGAAGGATTACGCTAAGACCCTCGGTAACGATCTCGAGATCCGCAAGTACCTCGAGAAGCGTCTTTCCCGCGCAGCTGTCTCCCGCGTCGAGATCGAGCGCGCTGGCGATAAGGTGAAGGTCATTATCCTCACCGCTCGCCCCGGCGTTGTCATCGGTAAGAAGGGTGCCGAGATCGATACCCTCCGCACCGAGCTCGAGAAGGTCGCTGGCGTCTCCAAGGGCCAGCTCTCCGTCGACGTTGTCGAGATCAAGCGCCCCGAGCTCGACGCCAACCTCGTTGCTCAGTCTATCGCCGAGCAGCTCGAGGGCCGCGTTGCCTTCCGTCGCGCTATGCGCAAGGCTGTCCAGTCCGCCCGCAAGGCCGGCGCTAAGGGCATCCGTATCCAGTGCTCCGGTCGTCTCGGCGGTGCCGAGATGGGCCGTCGTGAGTGGTACCGCGAGGGTCGCGTGCCTCTGCACACCCTCCGTGCCAAGATCGACTACGGCACGGCTGTCGCCAGCACCACCATGGGCGCTTGCGGCGTGAAGGTCTGGATCTACCTGGGCGAGAAGCTCCCGGGCCAGCCTGTTCCCAACCCTGCACTCGAGGGCTCTTCCCGTCCTCGTCGTCGTAACTCCGAGAGGAGGGGTCAGTAGTGCTTGCCCCTAAGCGTATTCTTCACCGCAAGGTGCAGCGTGGCTCCATGAAGGGCCAGGCCAAGGGTAATACCGAGCTGCATTTCGGCGAGTTTGGCATCCAGGCTCTCGAGGCCCATTGGATTACCAACCGTCAGATCGAGGCCGCTCGTATTGCCATGACCCGCTACATGAAGCGTGGCGGTCGTGTCTACATTACGATCTTCCCCGATAAGCCCATCACCAAGAAGCCTGCCGAGACTCGCATGGGTTCTGGTAAGGGTAACCCCGAGGAGTGGGTGGCCGTCGTCAAGCCCGGCCGCATCATGTTCGAGGTCAAGGGCGTGCCCGAGGAGGTCGCTCGCGAGGCTCTGCGTCTTGCACAGCACAAGCTTCCCATCAAGACCAAGATTGTTGCCGCTAAGAACGCTGAGCAGCGCATCGAGAAGGAGATGGCTGAGGAGGCCGCTCTCGAGGCCAAGTGGGCTGCTGAGGACGCCGCCGCCGCCAAGGAGGAGAACTAATGAAGCCCGCAGAGATTCGTGAGCTCTCGGACGCTCAGCTCGTTGAGAAGCTGAAGGAAATGCGCGCCGAGCTCTTTAACCTTCGTTTCCAGATGGCCACCAGCCAGCTGGACAACACCGCTCGCGTCAACACCGTGAAGAAGGACATCGCTCGCGTCCTCACGGAGCAGCGCGCCCGCGAGATCGCAGCGGAGAAGTCCGCTGTCGCCGAGTAGGACCTAAGGAGAGAACATGACTGATTCGCGTAACTCGCGTAAGGTCCGTACGGGTGTCGTTACCTCCGTCTCCGGTGCCAAGACCATTGTTGTCACCATCACCGAGCGCAAGCGTCACCCCAAGTACGGCAAGATGATGACCAGCTCCAAGAAGCTGCACGCTCACGACGAGGAGTGCACGGCTGGCGTGGGCGATACCGTCCGCGTTATGGAGACCCGTCCTATGTCCAAGATGAAGCGTTGGCGCCTCATCGAGGTCGTCGAGCGCGCTAAATAAGCAGTCGCTCTTACGACTTGTACGTTTCCGAAGATGTGCGTATGCCTGGCTTGCATACCACGGGCCGTATAAAGGCTGCGCACCTCTCTTCGGTTCTTAGTTCGGAGGAACATCTACCATGATTCAGATGCAAACCATGCTGAACGTCGCCGACAACTCCGGCGCTCGCAAGATTCGCTGCATCAAGGTGCTTGGCGGTTCCAAGCGTCGTTATGCAGGCATCGGCGATGTGTTCATCGGTGCTGTCCAGGAGGCTACCCCTGGCGCCAACGTCAAGAAGAAGGACGTTGTCCGTTGCGTCGTCGTTCGCACCGTTAAGGAGATCCGCCGCAAGGATGGCTCCTACATTCGCTTTGATGAGAACGCCTGCGTTGTCATCAACAACGATGGTTCGCCCGTCGGCACCCGTATCTTCGGGCCCGTCGCTCGCGAGCTTCGTGACAAGAAGTACATGAAGATCGTCTCGCTCGCTCCCGAGACCCTGTAGTTAGGGGAGATATATGTATATCAAGAAGGGCGATAAGGTCCAGGTTCTCTCTGGTAAGGATCGCGGCAAGCAGGGCGTTGTCCTGCGTGCTCTCCCCGCCGAGAACAAGGTCGTTGTCGAGGGCGTTTCGGTCGTCAAGAAGGCCGTCAAGCCCAACGCTGCCAACCAGCAGGGCGGCATCGTTTCGCAGGAGGCTCCTATCGACGCCTCCAACGTCAATCTCGTTTGCCCCGAGTGCGGTAAGGTTACCCGCGTCGGTCACGAGAAGGACGGCAAGAACAAGCTGCGCGTCTGCAAGAAGTGCGGCCACAAGTTCTAAGCTGCCCGCAACATCAAGTTGCTAGCAAAGGCCCGGATGCCCCAAGGCACCCGGGCCTTTTTCTATCCCTACTCATT
>CABSUD010000076.1:0-6065 GCA_902480795.1 uncultured Collinsella sp.
AATAGGCGAGTTTTCGGCATTAACAGAAAGGCCCAGCGCGCACAGGGCATCGTAGACGGTAGCGCCTTCGTTAAAGGTAAAGGTGCCACCAGAGGACACAGGATTGCCCACGGCGCTCGATGTGACCGAAACCGTCACCGTAACGTAGTTGGACTCCTGTGAGCCGCTCTGGCCGCCCGAGGAGGCGTTTCCACCATTAGAGGATGAGGCTCCATTAGACGACTGACCACCGCCCGAAGAAGCACCACCAGACGCATTGGAAGTATCGCCGGCGCCCGTATTCTGGGCAGCGGATTTATCGCCAGACTTCTTGCCGTCCTGGTCCTCGGACTTCTTGCTATCCGAGTTTTTGTCCGATTCCTTGTCCGAAGACTCGGAATCGTCCTTGCCGTCGTTCGAACCCTTGGACTCGTCTTTTGCGTCATTCGATGACTTGGAATCCTTGGAACTGGCCTCGCCCGAAGTCGTAGTCGAGCCAGACGCCTTGGTGTCCTTGGTGACGACGCTCTCCCCCGTCACGGTCTGAATGATCCAGTCGATGGACCAGGCACCGCTTGTGGAAGGATGGACGAAACCCAGCGAGACGACGATCAGAATGGTGCACGCGGCAGTCAGAACGCCGAGGAGCGCCTTGCGACGAGAGGCGGACGCCGCCGAAGCGGTGCCCTGTTGCTTTGCATCGTCGAACTGAATGAACGAGGAATCCGGTTGCTTGGGGTCAGCGTCCTTGGATTTATTGGACACAGCCCTCACCTACCGACGTTTGGTGAACACGAACACGCCGACGATGGCGAGACCGATGACGCCGGCGGCAACGCCAACAATGGCGAGCGGGTTGGTGCCAGTCTCCTGCTCGGAAGCACTAGAGGACTTCTTAGCAGTGGTCGTGGAAGCAGCACCCGTATCGGACTTGGAATCGGACTTCTTGTCGGACTTGTTGTCCTTCTTGTCAGACTTCTTCTCATCCTTATTGTCGGACTTGTTTTCCTTGGTCTCGGCCTTGGTCGACACCGTCGTCTTGGTCACCGGCTTCTGACCCGGGGCGATAGCGCCGCCCTTCGAGCCGGAACCAGAACCCGCGCCAGCGCCAGCGCCGGAACCAGTACCGGTACCAGAACCGATGCCGTTATTGGAACCAGCGCCGCCATTACCGCCAGGGTTAACGGCATTCTTGGTCCACTTGGCATGCAGCGTCAGATCGGCCGTCACCGGCGTGGCGAAGTCATACGCCCGCGTGCAGGCTTCATCGGTATACCAACCGCCGAAAGTGTAGCCATCGCGCGTCGGATCGGCCGGCTTGACCAGCTTGCCATCGGCCGTGGCAACAAACTTAGTGTCGCAAGCAGACCCGCCGTTGGAATTAAAGGCAACCGTCCAAGACTCAACGGCCCCAAGCTTGAACAGCGTGCCCGAGTCATTGATGTAGTACAGGTTGCCAGATGCATCGGCAATGACCGGAGAGTCACAGTACTGGTAATGGCCAGCCGCATCATAAATCTGCGTCGCCTCTGCATCGCCGAGCGTATAGCGATACACCCCACCACCAGCAGAGTAGCTGACGTAGTCCTTGCTATCCGCGCTATTAACGGTGAAGTACACATAGGTCTTGCCGCCCTGAACACTCACCAGCGGAGTAGCAGCAATACCGTTAAATCCGGCCGGTAGCTCTTTACCGTCAGCAGCGGTGACCATCGTGGTCTTACCAGTCTTCAGATTATAGAGAACCAGAGCAGATCCAGTAGCCGTCTGCCCACCGACAATCAAGTTGTCGCCAGACATCGCCGGGGCGCTCATGTTATTCGTAAGACCCAGGTCGACCGTCTTCTGCTCGCTCAGCACGCCCTTCGCCGAAAGCGAAATCACATGGAGCTTTCCGTCGTGCGTCATCTGATAGAAGGTCGAGCCATTGGACGGATCGGCGACGCAGTCAGCGTTCGCAAGGGTGCCGAGCTTCATGGTCGAAACGACATCGCCCGTTGCCTTATCAATGCACTTAAGCGTACCTGCGCTCGTGGGGACGATGGCGTACTTATCCGTCAGGGCAGCGCCAGTCCAATAATAGCCCTCAGCTGCGTCGATGTTCTGCCAAGAGACTTCGCCTGTGGTGATCTTGATGCGCGTAAAGGAACCGTTGACGTATTTCTTCCCATCAGCCGTACCTACATAGACGTACTCGCCGTCCGAAACGACGGTGCAGGAGCTCTGCGTCAAGTCCGTCAAACCAGGCGTCAGCCACTTGCAGATCAGCTTGTCTGCAGTAATCGCCTGGACCGCACCGCCGTTGAGCGGAACGATGATAAGGCCGTTGGTATAGATCGGACGGGAGGTATAGCTCACCTTGGAGGCAAGCGGCGCAGAGGCAACCTTTTTGCCCGTGGACGAATCGATCTTAATGAGCTCGTTCTCGGTCGCGATGTACACAAAGCCGTTGGCGATGACAGGTTCGCTGCAGTTGGCATACTGCTGACCAGACTCGGCCTTCCAATCGAAGGCCCACTTAAGACCGGCGGCCTGCGCAGGCGTCTTGGCATCCGTTACGGTCGAACCGTTGCCACTGTTGCCGTAGCCGGCCCACTCGGCATCCCAATCAGGAGTCGTCGCGCTCGGATCCACGACAATCTTGTCGGGATCGGGCATGGGCGAATTATCGGTGGTATAGGCAAGCGTGACCTTATCGCCGCTCTTGAGCGTAATCTGATTGGCGCAGAGTAAGGAGGGCTCTCCGTTGATATACAGATGCCAATATTTATTGGTCGCAGCATCCCAACCATACGGCTTGTGATCGAACGGCGAAGTAATGGAATTCAGGAACCAGTACTCACCACTCTGGGAGCCGTTGTACGCAACGCCCTTGGCCTTCAGAACTGCCTCAATAAGGTTCTGGGCCGTGGAGCCTTCGGGCAGAGAAACATTGCTTGCCGTGCCCCAACGCGTATTGTTCCCGTTGACATCGGGACCGATAACATCGGCGGATCCAAGCACCTGACCGGGGAGGGCATCGGCGTCAGCACCATACATAAAGGTGACGGCGTCACCCTCCTGGAGCTTGTAGGCACCGGCGCCAACGTCGGCGAACTTGCCATTTACGTAGAAGCGCCAATAGCTATTGGTCGCAGCGTCATAGCCACAATAGGACTCATCATCGAACGGCGGATAAATGCCGTTGAGGAACCAGCCCCAAGACGATTCGCCAGCATCGAGCTTAAGGCCGGTCTGCTCAAGGAGATCCTTAGCAGTAGAGCCCGCCTTGAGACTCGTCTGGCCCGTCGAAGCCCAAACCTGCTGCTTGCCGTCCTTGTCCTTACCGAGAACCTGAACAGAAGCATGGACAGAATCGGACGGCAACTGGTCGCCCCAGCCACCGTAGAACCACGTGACGGTATCGCCGGCATGGATGGTGACATTGTCCGCCGTATAGTCACTCGACTTGCCGTTGATGAACAGCTGCCAATAGGTCGAATAATCTTGGGGCGTACCCAGCTCAACACCGTTGTACTTAAGGCTCAGAATGAAGGAGCCCGCAGCAACGGCGTCAATGTCGTTCGCCTCGAGTGCGACCTTCGTAAGATCAAGCGCGCTCGAACCGGACGTCACCACATACTGCGCATTATCGACCCAGGTCTGAGTCTTGCCCTGGGCATCGCGACCAATGACGGTCACATTTGCGGCAACCTGGTCTTTAACGACAGGGGACGAGCTACCAGCCGTATAGGCAAACTCAATCTTCTGCCCCTGGGTGAGCTTGACGCTGCTCGCGCCAACCGAGGAAGACGCGCCGTCGACGAACAGCTGCCAGAAGGCATAAGTCGTCGGATCGTAGGCAAGCGTACGGCCATCTGTCGGGGACGTGATGCTCTCGAGGTAGAACCCATATGCCGTGTTCGGATCGTATTTTGCCTTGAAGCCCGTCTTCTGCTGCAGCTTAACGAAGGCGTCCGCAGCCGTCGCGCCCTCGTCGAGCTTGAGCTGCGTAGGCGCCACCCAGGTCTGAGCCTTGCCGTCGGCATCGGTGCCGATAATCGAAAACGAGACCTCGACTTGCTTCTTGGCGACATCGCCGGTTTCTGTCGGGTTCTCTGTCTGAACGGCAGCCGCGGCGGCAGATCCTGCTTGGCCAGCGGATGTCGTCGAAGACTGCTCGCTCGTAGCAGGGCTCTCCCCCGTCGCCGAGCCTTCGTCGCCAGTTGCCGCCTCTGTCGTGGCGGCACTGGCTGCAGGCGCGCTCCCGGAATCCGAAACCTCGGTGCCGCTCTGCTCAGCAGTACCGCCCGCAAGCGCCGCGTCCTCGCCCGGCGTCGTAGCCTGAGCCGCAGCCTCGGCAATGCCCTCGGCGCCCTCGGCCCACAGCTGAGCCGGCGTGGTGCCAAAGGCCATCGCGAAGGCCAGGAATGCCACCAGGCCGCGCTTGGCTACACCGCGCGCAATCGCGCCACGGCGATGCAACGAGGCGCGCTCGCGCTCGTCCTCAAACATATCCATTTGTCTCCTACTGTCTGCACTTGGAGCGTTGCCTTGAGACTGCCCCACGTCATCGCGCATGTTGCGCTCGAGTTCCCCCATCGGGGACCCCCTTCCCTCCAGAGCCCTATGCACACCGGCGGCAAAAGCCGCAGCCGCATGCAAGACGGGAGGCGATCCGACTTAACCTTAACGACTCGGGCACGTCGTCCGATCTGCGACGCGAGCATCCCGAGCCAAGAGGAATTACGGTTACTGGTACAGCCGGGGACTTGCACCCCGATTCTCCCAAATGCGCAGGATAACCGCGCATTCGTGCGTCTCCGCACCACCATCTAGGCCATCGATTATTACCGTCAAAATGGTATCACGCAAAAAGGCCTCGCACGCAGGCGAAGCCCAAGGTAAAAGCTATTGTTTGCGATAGGAAAATGCGGTGACGGCCGCAGCCTCTAGTGCTTGCCGCCGTGACTGTTGAGCCAGATATTGCGGCCCAGCATAAGCGCCAGCACCAGCGCGCTCACGTAGCCCATAAAGCCAATGACTGGGATACCAAACACAACCGGCTCGATACGCGCGTAGTACACCACCGACGAACCGATAAACAGACCGGCGATCACAATCGCCATCGACATGCGGTCGATGATTCCGCCCAGCTGTCGCAGCGCCTTATCGCTGCTCATGATCTGCGTGTTCACCTTAAGCTGGCCGCGCGTGAGCATGCGCGACGCCAGCCCCAGGTACTCGGCCGCCTCGAGCGAGCCTTTTGCCGCGCGATAGCTGCTCGCGGCAAAGTCGCGACTCATATCGCGCACGCGTGCGTAGGTGCTCTTCTCGTTTTTGATGTGCGTCTGGATGATCTGGATCATGTTGACGTTGGGCATGTACTCGGTCAACAGGCCCTCGAGCGTCACCATGCCGCGGGCGAACATCGTGACCACGCTCGGCAGCTCAACGTCATTTTTGCGCGCCAGATTGAGCAGCGAAGTCAAAAACTCGCCGATATCCAGGTCTTTAAGGTCGAGCCCGGCAAAGTCGGCAACAATAAAGTCCAAGTCGGACAAAAAGGCCGAATGGTCGAGCTCAGCCGAGTCGCCACGCGTCACGGCGAAGCGCATGAGCGAATCCTTGAGCTTGGGCACGTCACCCTCGGCCACGGCGAAAATCATGTCCTTGACGATACCGCGGTCATGACTCGACATACGTCCGACCATACCCAAGTCGATAAAGTAAACGATGCCGTCCTTGAGAATGATGTTTCCCGCATGCGGGTCGGCATGGAAAAAGCCGTCATCGAGCACCTGCGTCGAATAGTCCTCGACAATCGCCGAGCCGATCTTTTCCAGGTCATAGCCCTCGGCCACCAGGCGCTCGGGATCGGCAATCGAGATGCCGTCGACGTAATCCATGACCACGACGTGCTCGGTGCACAGATCCAGATAGGACTTGGGGCACGTCACGCCATGGACGTTCTTATGGAACTCATAGAAATCGTTGAGGTTTTTGGCCTCGGCCAAAAAGTTGGTCTCCTCGCGAAACGAGGCCCACAGCTCCTCGACGACGGCGTGTAAGTCGACAAACTGGTCGGTGTTGACGAACTTTGAGAC
>CABSUD010000077.1:0-6032 GCA_902480795.1 uncultured Collinsella sp.
AAGCTGGGCTTTGGCAGCTTCCGCAGCTTTCAGTTTTCGTTGGCGCGCGACTTAGAGAGTCAGCGCAACGAGGGCCTGACCGACGAGGTCTCGCTCGACAACATGGAGCAGAGCCTAAAAAATATCCTCGCCGCCAAGGTGAGTGAGCTTAATGCGACAATCGACGGCATTGATCACGACACGTTGGCCGCAGTTGTACACGCGCTTAAGAATGCCGGCGTTATTGAGTTCGCCGCCGTGGGCAATACGAACGCGGTCGCGCTCGACGCGACATTTAAGTTTTCGCAGCTGGGCCTTCGCTGCATGGCAAGCACTATCAGCGAGACCTCGATTGGATTCGCGCTCACGTTGCGCCCTGGTGATGTCATCGTGCTGATCTCGAACTCAGGCAAGTCGCGTCGACTGAACCGCATGGCAAAAGCAGCTCGCGATTGCGGCGCCACTGTAGTCGTCATCAGCAGCGACAGCAAGTCTCCACTTGCACGCCTAGCCGACTACACCTTTAATACCGTCAATCACGAGGCGCTGCTGACAACGGGCGACTTCGCGTTCTCCAAGATGAGCGCCACGATGATCATCGAGGTTATCTACAACTTCTTGCTGCCCGAAATCGAGGACGCCCGAGAGCACATCAGCTACTACGAGGAGCTCATCCAGCCGGATAAGGTCGTGGAGTAGACATTTTGGGGAGCCGACAAACGCCGGTCGCCACGAAACTGGCCCATCTACTACGTTTTATCCGTATGGCCCAACCACATACCGAAAATAGAGAAAACCGCAGGCGTTCTACCTGCGGTTTTCTTTTTGCAATTTTTGGCGTGGTTGCCGATAGCCTATTAAACGTAGTAGATGGACCGATATCGTGGCGGCCGAGTCGGACATGTATGTAGCGGCTCGGTCTAAGCACACGCTTCTTCCAGCATCTGCCTGGCATGCGCTAGGCTTGCCTCCGATTGATCGCCGCTCAGCATACGGGCGATCTCTGCGGTACGGGCGTCCCCAGCTACCTCATCCAAATGCGTTTGGGGAACGTCGCCGGGCTCTTTACTGACCACGTAATGTTTGTCGGCCATGACGGCGACCTGCGCCAGGTGGGTTACAACAATCACCTGATGCGTGGCGGCGAGATCTGCCAGCACACCAGCAAGAGCACGTGCAGTAGAGCCTCCGACACCGGCATCAACCTCGTCAAACACCAACGTGTCGACGCCGTCCGCATTACCGAGGACAACCTTGCTTGCCAGCATAACGCGGCTCAGCTCGCCGCCCGACGCAATGCGGCGCAGGGGGCGCGGCGTCAATCCGGCACCGCTGCGATATAGCAGCTCATAGCTCGAAGGACCCGCCAGAGTCCATTCGGCACGCGGAAGATCGCGAGACTCCCAGACCAGCTCGGCGCCGCCCATCTCCAGGCGACCCATCTGACGGCCAACCTCGTGACAAAAGCGCGGAGCAGCGGTGTTCCGCGCGCGCTTAAGTACCTTGGCGGCAGCAAAGAGCTCGCGTTCAGCGCTCCCGAGTGCCTCGCGAGCCTTCTTGATCTGTTCATCACCATCATCGACTAGAGACAGCAGCTCTTGCGAGCGATCACGCATGGCAAAGACATCATCCATAGTGGGCCCCCACTGACGCAGCAGGCCCTTAAGGTCGGAATACCGCTCGCGCATGCGAGCGAGCTCACGAGGGTCAAACGCAACGCCATCGCGATAGGCACGCAGCTCGTTGGCGCAATCCTCAAGCGAGATGCAGGCATCCGAAAGCGCATCGGCGATGTCACCGAGCTTGCGGTCAACGGTCGCCATGCGTGAAAGCTCGGCCACGGCGCCGTTCACGGCATCGAGCGCTCCCCCTTCGGCGGCAAGCGATTCATGGGCCTCGTTTGCCGTCGCCACCAAGACCTCGGCGTGCTCCGAGCGAGGCAGCAGCTCCTCGAGTTCCTCGTACTCGCCTGGCTTGGGGTCGACCTCGGAGATACGCTCAAGGGCAAAACGTGCTTCCTCGACGCGACTCCCCTGCGCACGCGAGGCTTCCTCCACACGGCGAAGCTCCTTGGCGGCGGCACGCGAAGCCTTAAAGCAGGTGCGATACTTCTCGAGCGCCTCAAGCGCCGCGCGCCCAGCCCAAGCATCGACCATGGCGACATGGTGCGCCGGGTCGAGCAGGCGCTGATGTTCATGCTGACCGCACAGATCCATCATCACGCCGACGCGCTCCGAAAGCTCGCGCACGCTGGCGATGCGGCCGTCAATTTTTACGCGGCTGCGGCCCTCGGCAGAAAGGCTGCGCTGCACGGTGAAGCCCTCCGTGTCGTGCGGGCCGTCAAACAGGCGCGCCTCGACGCTGGCAAGTGCCTCGCCCTCGCGAACCGTCGACGAATCGGCGCGCTCGCCCAAAATAAGCTTGAGCGCCGAAAGAAGCGCGGTCTTGCCAGCACCGGTCTCACCGGTCAGGACGGTCAAGCCGGCACTCGGCACCAACGTCGCCTCGCGAATGAGTGCAATGTTGGAAACCTGCAGCTCATCGATCATGACGCACTCCGTAGAACACGCGGCTCACCGAGTTATAGAAGCTCTCGGGGCCATAATCCAGCAGCAGCACATCGCCGGGACCGCGACGCACAGCCACGCTCTCGACCGTGCCATCGCAGGTAATAAACTGCCCATCGATGGCAATCGCCGGCACGCTCGGACGATCATCTGACATAAAGATTTCGACGACATCGCTCGGCGAGGTCAGGAAGGCGCGAGCCTGAATGGTGTGCGGCGCGATGGGCACGCAGACCATGCCCGTGTAATCAGGGCTGACGATAGGGCCACCGGCGCTCAGCGCATAGCCGGTGGAGCCGGTCGCCGTCGACACGACGACACCGTCACCGCGCAGGCGATCGATATGATGGCCGGACACCGTGATGTCAAACTCGACCATATCGGACAGGGGCCCACGCGTGAGCGCCATGTCGTTGAGGGCGAACGAACGCACGACATCCTTCGTGCCGTCATCGCGCACCGAGACGATATCCGCGGCGATAGTGGCGCGGCGGCTCACGTGGAGCTCACCGGACAGGGCATCGCTCACAACCTGCAAAATATCGCGTTCCTCGGGACTGGCCGCCGTCAAAAAGCCCAGGTGGCCATAGGAAAGACCCAAAATGGGAATCTCGCGGTAGTTGAGAATACGGGCGGCGCGCAGAAGTGTGCCGTCGCCGCCGAGCGTGATGACCAAGTCGGCATCGTCAACATCGGGCGTGCTCTGAATCTTCGAGCGCTGATCGGCCGCCCATACGACCTCGTAGCCCTGGCGCGTCAGCCAGAGCTCGAGCATCAGGCCGCTCTCGACCGCCTCTTGCTTGTAGTAATTGGGAACCAGAAAGACCTTCATAGCGTTGCCGCTTTCTCGCTCAAAGCCGATACCTGGGATTGCAACTCGTCATCGGAGCGCTCGCCGGGGGCAAACCTCGTGCCGTACAGGAAAAACTCGATGTTGCCCTTGGCGCCATGGATGGGCGACACGCACACGTCAAGCGGGAACAGGCCCCTGGCAGCGAACAGCTCAATCGCCCCCACGAGTGTATCGCGGCGGACGGCGGGGTCGGTCACGATACCGCCCTCGCCCACCAGCGCAGCCGGCGCCTCAAACTGGGGCTTTACGAGCGTGCAAAACGAACCCGAAGGCTTCAGGCATGCCAGCACCGCGTCGATGATATTCGCGATACTCGTAAACGACACGTCGCACACGGCCAGGTCGATAGCGCCGCCGTAGCCGAGCTCGGGCAACTGCGTCACATTCGTGCGCTCGTGGAGCGTCACGCGATCGTCCTGACGCAGCGACCAGTCGAACTGGGCACGGCCCACGTCGACCGAGACAACGGTCGCGGCGCCGCGCTTGAGCAGGCAATCGGTAAAGCCGCCCGTGGAGCATCCCACATCGAGGCAAGCAAGGTCCGTCGGATCGATCCCAAACGCATCGAGCGCACCCTCGAGCTTAAGGCCGCCGCGCCCAACGTACGGAATGCGCCCCTTAACGTGCAGTGGCAGGCCCGGCGTCACCTTGAGCCCCGGGGAGGTCAAACGCTCACCGCCACTCGAAACCAAGCCGGCCATAAGAGTGCGAAGGGCATCCGCGCGATCGGCGCAGATGCCCTGTGAAATCAGTTCGTCATCGAGACGCACGCGTTTCATGAATGCCATCAACCATTCGTATCCGGAGATGCAGCCTGTCTATCTTGGGACTCGTTTGCCGCATCCTCATCGTATTCCTGCTCGAGCTTGTCGGCCTCACGCGGCGTCAGCTCAAACTTGTCGACCATATCGACCGCACGGGAGCCCAGCTCAATCGCCTCGTCAAACAAATCGAGCGAACGCTCCAGGGACGTATCCTTAGATCGAACGGTGGCGATGATCTGGTCCAGGCGATCCGAGATCTCATCGAAGTTGCGGACGGAACCCTCTGGCATGGCTACTCCTCGACGGAGTCGGCCTCGACGGCCCCAGCGGCGTCCGCATCCTCGTCAAGTACACCGGCGGCAGCCTGAGCGGCAGCGACCTTGGCGGCCGCCTCGGCAGCCTGTGCCTCCTCGCGAGCGCGATCCTCGGCCAGCAGCTCTTGGTACAGCTCCTCGCCCGGCAGCTCCTCACTGCGAGCGATCTTGCCCAGCACACCGTTGACAAACGACGCGGACTGGTCGGTGCCATAGGCCTTGGCAAGCTCGACAGCCTCGTTGATCACGATGGCGTCCGAGACCTCATCGTCGGTGAGGAAGCGCATCTCGTAGACGGCAATACGCAGCAGGTTGCGGTCGGCGCCGGGCATGCGCATAAGATCCCAGTTCTTGGCGACGGCGCGCAGGGCACAGTCGATGCGATCGATATGCTCGTAGGCACCGCGGCAAAGCTCCAGCGCATAGGGGTCGAGGGGACCCTTCGAGATCAGGAAATCGCCCTCGAGGACGCGCTCGAGCGGACTGTCCGTGGCCTCAGCCTGGAACAGCAGCTGCAGCGCCTGACTGCGGGCAAGCGTGCGCCCGCGATAAACCTTAAGGCTCAAAGGTTACTCCTTGGGGAAAACGAGGCCGTCGATGCAAACGTCAACGCGCTCGACCTCGACGCCCACCTGAGCGTCGATAGCGGCGACCACGGCGGCGCGAACGGCCTCGGCGAGCTTCTTGAACGGATAGCCAAAGAACACCACGACACGCACGGTGAGTGCGAGCTTGTCGCCGACGACCTCGGCCTCGACCGCCGGCTCGGAAGCCGGGGCCTTGGACGAGAGCATCATGGAGACAAGGTTGGTGGCAAGGTCCTTGACGCCAACGGAGGCGATGCCCTCGACATCCGACACGGCGCGCGAGACGATGGCGGTCAGAACATCGGGCGAAATGCCGATGCCGTCAATCTTGATTTCCTGGGGCATGAGTCCTCCTAGAAGAGTTGGTTGCTAGACGCGGGAGACGAACTTGCCGTCGCGGGTGTCAACCTTGATGACCTCGCCTTCGTTGAGGTACATGGGGACCTGGATGACAGCGCCGGTGTCGATCGTGGCCGGCTTGGTGGAACCCTGGACGGTGTCGCCCTTAAAGCCCGGGTCGGTCTGGACGATGGTGGTCTCGATGAACATCGGCGGGGTCACGCCCATGAGCTCATCGTCGGCGAAGAGCAGCTGGCAGATGTCGTTCTCGCGCAGCCACTTGGAGTTCTCGCCCACCATGTCCTCGGGAACGGGAACCTGCTCATAGGTCTCATTGTCCATGAAGATGTAGTCGGCGCCATCGTTGTAGAGGTACTGGAACTCACGGGTGGTGAGCATAACGCTCTCGAACTTGGTGCCGGCGTTGCAGGTGTTCTCGACGACGCGGCCGCTCTTGATGTCGCGGGTCTTGTAGCGCACAAACGCGCCGCCCTTGCCCGGCTTGACATGCTGGAACTCGACGATGGTGTAGACCTTGTCCTTAATGCGGAGACCGAGGCCGTTCTTGAAGTCGGCGGTAGAAATGGTAGGCATAGCGACCTTTCTTGTTATGGGCAGAACGCACAAGC
>CABSUD010000078.1:0-6028 GCA_902480795.1 uncultured Collinsella sp.
CGTTTATGCAACATATGTCCAGCAAAAACGGGTGGTAGTCGGCACGGCTGCCACCCGTTTGTCTTATATCCGGCTCGAAGCAGGTCAGCTACTTCACACCGCGTCCCAGGCGCTCAGCGACCGACGCCACGGCACTCTCGTCGACCGAGCCGCAGCTCACACAGCCGTCGTGAGCGCGCATCTGGCCGGTGACCTCGTCCATCGCGAGCGGCGCCACCTTCTCGAGCTTAAAGCCCTTGCCGGCGCGCATGTTTTCCTTGGCCACGCTGATCATGAGTTTAATGCGGTTGAGCTGGTTGACCTCGGACGCACCGGGGTCGTAGTCCACCGCGACGATGTTGCTCTCGGGGTGCTGACGGCGCAGTTCCTTGATCACGGCCTTGCCCACCACGTGATTGGGCAGGCACGCGAAGGGCTGCGTGCAGATGATGTTGGGCGCACCGTGATCGATCAGATCGAGCATCTCGGCCGTGAGCAGCCAGCCCTCGCCCATGTTGTTGCACACCGAAAGCACCGTGCGGGCCTTGTCGGCCATGGTGCCGATGCGCTCGGGCGCCTCAAAGCGGCGGGACTTTTCGAGCATCTCCTCCACCGGCGTACGCATCCAGTCCACGAGCTTGATGAGCGCTTGCATGCCCGCGCGCGTAGTGGCAGAGCTTCCCAGCTCGTCCTTCTGCAGCTCGGCGTTGCTCATGGAGTACAGGAAGAAGTCGAGCAGGCCCGGCACCACAGCCTCGCAGCCCTCGCGCTCAATCACATCGACCACGTGGTTGTTGGCCGTGGGATGGAACTTGACCAGAATCTCGCCGACCACGCCCACGCGCGGCTTGGTGCCCTCGCCCACGAGCGGCATGGTGTCGAACGCGCGGATGGCCTCGCGGCACAGCTTGGTGTAGTTGTGGCGGTTAAACTTAGGCGCCAGCTTGCGGGCGCGCGCCATGTACTCCTCATAGAGTGCGTTGGCGGCACCGGGCGTGGCCTCGTACGGGCGGCAGCGGTAGAGCATCTGCATCATCACGTCGCCAAAGAGCACCGCGTAGACTGCTTGCTTGAGCAGCGCCGGCGTAATCTTAAAGCCAGGATTATCCTCGCCGAGCGCCACGGCCGAAAGCGAGATCACCGGGATCTCGGGGTGGCCGCTCTCGCGCAGTGCCTTGCGGATGAGTGCGATGTAGTTAGTGGCACGGCAGCCGCCGCCGGTCTGGCTGATGACCACGGCCGTCTTGGACAGGTCGTACCGACCGCTCTCGATGGCCTCCATAATCTGGCCCGTCACCAGGATCGACGGGTAGCAAATGTCGTTGTTCACATAGCGCAGGCCGGCCTCGACGGCATCGTGGTCGGTCGAGGGCAGCAGCTCCAAGTTGTAGCCAGCACCGCGGAACACCTCTTTGACCAGGTCAAAGTGAATCGGCGCCATCTGCGGGCACAGGATGGTGTAGCCCTCGTCGCGCATCTGCTCGGTGAAGGGTACCTTGGGCCACGCGGTCGAGGCGCTCTCACGCTGCGCCTCGAACGTGTACTTGCGGCTCGCGAACGCGGGGGCATCCTTGGAGGGCGCCACCGGCGCGGCATCGCCCTGCTCGTAGGCCTCGCCCGCGGCCGTGGCCTCGGCCAAGCGCTCGGCCTCCTGGTCCTTAAGCGCGGCCATGAGTGAGCGGATGCGGATGCGCGCGGCGCCCAGGTTGGACACCTCGTCGATCTTGAGCACGGTGTAGATCTTGCCGCTGGCCTCCAGGATCTCCTGCACCTGGTCGGTAGTCAGGGCATCGAGACCGCAGCCGAAAGAGTTGAGCTGAATCAGGTCCAGGTCGTTGCGCATCGTCACAAAACGGGCGACGGCGTACAGGCGGCTGTGGTACATCCACTGGTCGACGACGCGAATCGGACGCTCGGGCTTTACCAGGTGCGCGAGCGAATCCTCGGTAAAGACCGCAAAGCCAAAGCTCGAAATAAGCTCGGGCAGGGCGTGGTTGATCTCGGGGTCGTTGTGGTAGGGACGGCCGGCGAGTACGATGCCGTGGCCGCCGTGGTCCTCGACCCACTTAAGGGCCTCCTCGCCCATGGTCTGGATGTCCTCGTGGAAGCGCGCGTCGGCCTCAAAGGCAGCGTTGACGGCGGCATCGACCTCGGAGCGCGTGATTTTGGGACCGCGCACGCGACCGCGACCGGCTTGCGCATCGGCCACGCGGTCGACGGCGAGCACCTGGTACAGACGGCGCTTGAGCTCGGTCTTGTCGTGATAGGGCACAAACGGGTACAGGAACTCGATGTTCTGCTCGCGGATCTCGTCGATATTGAGCGCCAGCGCCGTGGGGTAGCTCATGACGATGGGGCAGTTATAGCAGTTGCCAGCCGTCGGATCTTCCTTGCGCTCCCAGCGCACGCACGGCATCCAAATGAAGTCGACATCGCGGTCGATGAGGTTCATCACGTGGCCGTGGCTCATCTTGGCCGGATAGCACACGCTCTCGGACGGCATGGACTCGATGCCCGCCTGGTAAGTCTTTTTGCTCGACTGGTCGGACAGCTGCACGCTAAAGCCCAGGCGCGTAAAGAACGCATGCCAGAAGGGGTAGTTCTCGTACATGTTGAGCGCGCGCGGGATGCCGACGGTGCCGCGCGGGGCCTCGTCGGGGCTCAGGATCTCGCGGTTAAAGAGCAGCTCGTTTTTCTTTTTGAAGAGGTTGGGAGCCTCGGTCTTCTGCTTTTTGTGGCCGGCGCCCTTCTCGCAGCGGTTGCCGGTAATGAAGCGCCTGCCGCCGCCAAAGTCGTTGACGGTAAGCTGGCAGTTGTTAGAGCAACGGCCGCAACGGACATGCTTTTGCGTCACGGTAAGGTGCGCGATGTCCTCGGCCGAGAGGATGGTCGAAGTGCCGTCGGCGCCGGCGCGATCGCGGGCGAGCAGGGCCGCACCGTAGGCGCCCATGCAGCCGGCGATGTCGGGACGTACGGCATGAACGCCGGTGAGCTGCTCAAACGCACGCAGCGTAGCATCGGACATAAAGGTGCCGCCCTGGACGATCACCTGGCTGCCGATCTCCTTGGGGTCGCGCAGCTTAATGACCTTGAACAGGGCATTCTTGATGACGGAATAGGACAGGCCGGCCGCGATGTCGCCCACCGTGGCGCCTTCCTTTTGCGCCTGCTTGACGCGAGAGTTCATAAAGACCGTGCAGCGGCTGCCCAGGTCGACGGGCGCCTTGGCATGGATGGCGGCATCGGCGAACGCGCGCACGTCCATGTTCATAGAGACGGCGAAGCTCTCGATAAAGCTACCGCAGCCCGACGAGCAAGCCTCGTTGAGCATGATGTGCTCGATAACGCCGTCCTTGACGCGCAGGCACTTCATGTCCTGGCCGCCAATGTCCAGAATGAACTCGACGCCGGGCAGGAACGCCTTGGCGCCGCGCAGGTGAGCGACGGTCTCGATCTCGCCGGAGTCGGCCTTGAGGGCCTCGATGAGCAGTGCCTCGCCGTAGCCCGTGGTAGTCACGTGGCCAATAGTGCAGCCGGCGGGGATGTGGTTGTAGAAATCGGCCATGATGACCTTGGCCGTGCCCAGGATGTCGCCGTTGTTGTTGCCGTACCAGGTGTGCAGCAGCTGACCGTCCTCGCCCACGAGCGCGGCCTTCATGGTGGTGGAACCGGCGTCGATGCCGATGAACACGCGGCCGGTGTAGCCTTCGAGCTTGCCCTTGGGAACGACTTCCTGGTCGTGGCGGGTCTTGAACTCGGCAAAGTCCTCGTCGGTGGCAAAGAGCGGGTCCAGACGCTCGACCTCGGCACCCTGCGTGTCACCCAGGGCATCGATGGCCTCGATGAGCTGCGGGAACGTGCTGAGCTTGTTGGACTCGTGCGCCATGGCGGCGCCGCTCGCCACAAACAGGTGAGCGTTTTGGGGCACAATGCGGTGCTCCTCGTCCAGGTTGAGCGTGAGGTAGAAGCGGTGGCGCAGCTCGGAGAGGTACTGCAGCGGGCCGCCCAAGAAGGCGACGTTGCCGCGGATGGGACGGCCGCATGCCAGGCCCGAGATGGTCTGGGTCACGACGGCCTGGAAGATGGAGGCAGCCACGTCCTCGGGGCGGGCGCCCTCGTTGAGCAGCGGCTGCACGTCGG
Organism: uncultured Collinsella sp.; assembly: GCA_902480795.1. Lineage (GTDB taxonomy): Bacteria > Actinomycetota > Coriobacteriia > Coriobacteriales > Coriobacteriaceae > Collinsella. Next base: position 4,120 of record CABSUD010000078.1, read on the forward strand.
TCTTGGCAAAAACGCCGCAGCGGCTGGCGATGGGATAGATGGTGGTGGCGTTGGCCGCGAGCTCGTTGAGGCCGCTCGCGTCGGTGTGCAGCAGAGTGGCCATCTGATCGATGAAGGCGCCCGTGCCGCCGGCGCAGGTACCGTTCATGCGCTGCTCGATGCCGTTGTCGAAGTAGATGATCTTGGCGTCCTCGCCGCCCAGCTCGATGGCGACATCGGTGGCAGGGATGAGGGTCTCGACGGCGCGCTTGCTGGCGATGACCTCCTGGACAAACTCCAGGTCGAGCCACTGGGACAGCAGCAGGCCGCCCGAGCCGGTAATGGCGCAGGTCATTTGGGCAGCTGGCAGCACGGTCGCGGCACCCTCGAACAAGTCGCGGGCGCAGGCACGGACGTCGGTGTGGTGGCGCTGGTACTTGGCGTAGACGATCTGGTTGTCGTCGTTGAGCACGGCGAGCTTAACGGTGGTGGAGCCCACGTCGATGCCCAGGTGCAGGTTGCCGCGGGCGGCCTCGGGGTTGAAGATCGCGCCTTCGGGGGCCTGGGCGGCGGCTACGGGATCGGCGGCGGTGGCGGGGTCGCTAGCGACGGACGTCTCCCCTGCCGCGTTCTTGGCATCGGCAACTGCCTCGGCAACTTTCTCGGCAGCTGCGGTTGCGGCCTTCTGCGCGGCATCCACCACGGCGGGTGCAGCCTCACGCGCGGCAGCGACCATACGGTCCTTAATGCCCTCGACGAGTTTGCTCATTGTCTCTCCTCTTAGTTGTTGGACTCGACGGCTGCGGCGGTGTCGGCCGCGTCCTCGAGCTGCAGGTTCAATAGCTTCATGCCGTATTCCGGCACGTTGATATCGATGGGTTGGCCATACAGGTCACCAGGGCGCACAAAAGCGAGCACCGTCATAATGCGCGCCATGGCCTCGGGTGATTCGGTGAGCCCACGCTCAAACCAGCGCTGAATCATGCCGACCTCGGCACTCACGACGTAGGTGACGTAGTAGTCAAAGAACGTGCCCAGCGCCAGGCCCAAAATGGCCGTCTGCGCACGCGGCACTACCGCCTCACGCGCGGTATCGATAATCCTTTTAATGAAGGCCTGGTCGCCGCCCGGACCCAGCAGCGCACCGATTAAGTCGCGGTTGGCCGCAAGATAACGCAGCAGCTCAACCGAACCGGGCGCCGGCTCGAGCTCATCGATGTTGTGATAAAGATCAGGCAGTTGAGCTGCGGTGATGAGCTCAATGCGCTCACGGATCTCGGCCAGCAAGCCGTCCTCGATTTGATTGATAAAGTCGGGAATATCGCGGTAGTGCGAATAGAACGTGCGGCGCGTAAGGCCAGCGCGCTCGGTGAGCGACGCGACATTAATGCGCGAAAGGTCGCCGCTTTCGGCAAGCTCGCTGGCAAGTGCCTGGCGAAGGGCACGCTGCGAGCGAAGGGACCGGCGATCGCATTTCTCGAGCTGGGACAAGCGTCCTCCTTGTTACTCAGCCTGTGCGCTATTGCACAGTGCGAGTATTATTGCACACCGTGTGCATCAACACGTAAAGGCAATATTTTTGATGTGACAAAGGGCAGCCCCTTTGTCACATTCAGCGACCGCCTAGGTTGTGCCAGTTGTGCCTGGCTTTTGGAGCGGCATTGCCGATTGTTCAAAATGTCATTCGTGGGTAGAATAGTGTCGACGGCAGCCCAAGTTCTGGAAAGCTGGGCAGCGCCGTTGTTTGCATTAGGGGGTCAACGCCTTAGCGGCGGCGACCCCTTCTGTTGCGCTTCGAACGCTGCTTGAGTGTCTCGGAAAGGCCGACAAGCGCCGTGAAGAACGAGACCAGAGCGGTCAGAAGTCTCACGAAATCAATCAAATCGGTCATGGGCATCACCTCCCATCAGATGGAGGGCGCTGCCCGGCA
>CABSUD010000079.1:0-6028 GCA_902480795.1 uncultured Collinsella sp.
GTGCTCTGCCCGTCTTCAGGAGCGCGGCTGGCATCGACGGACGGGTCGAATACCTCGAGTCGGGAATAACCCGTGTTGAGCAGGAATTGTCAGCATCCTATGCGGATGCGCTTGTGAATGCGGGGGAGGACGGTGTCTATACCTCTTCATCAAGCATGCCCGCGCTTCTGTACCCTCTTGCCGCGGGACGTCTTATCTTGGCACCGCTCTCTCCCCTACTTCCGTTTCTGCAGATATCGGATGGAGAGTACACCTATTATGACGGACAGAAGGAGTACTTGCTATGGGTCGCAACGGCCGTTGCCGTCTCGTTCCTTGCCGCGCGTCTTAACAAACGTGAAAAGCTCATCATCCAGGCACCGATGGGCGAGCTGGGTAGACTTGTTGCATCGAGCGTATGGGCGAGTGTTTTTGCAATGCTTGCCGTCCTCGCCATCAATCTTCCAGGGATAATCACCGCGCTTGTGAAGAATGGCCCGGGCTCGCCGTTCTATCCGATAGGCTACATTCAATATGCGACTCCGGTTATCAAACCGGCTTGGCTGGTGTTCGCGCAGACGGCCATCTTGCAATTCTTGGTGGCAGCGTTCATCTCGCTTGTCGTTCACCTTGCCGTGAAGATTGCCAATAACCCTACGCTTGGAATCGTGTTCGTATGTGCCCTGATGGGGGTGACGATGGTTCCCGGGTATTACGGAAGATCCATCGCTTTACGTGAGTTCGCCCTGTTGAATCCCCTTACGTATGCGAACACTGAGTTGACCGTCGGCGCCTATAGCCCGTACCCGACAACGCAGATAGTGAATCTGCCTGGACTTTGCTTCGAGCGTGGCGCGATTGCCCTCGTATGCGCAATCGGGATCGAGGTGCTGGCAATTAGCCTGCTTTGCGTTGCTGGAAAGAGCGGCTGCGCGTGCCCGATATCCCCGATTTGTCTTGAGAGAGGTTCCTTCACTGCATCGAGAACGGCAACTCGTTCGAGCGCTTGTGCCTCCGCCGTTGCATACGTAAGAACGATGGGGAAACTGCTCCTGCGTTCTCCTACCCTCGCCGTATGCGCGATTGCAATGTCGACGACGATGCTGGCCCCGGCTCTGGTCGAGATGTTTCCTGACGCTGATAACGTTTCCGCTGTTCGGTATAGGGATGGGGAGCTCCGTTCAATAGATCGGTATCTAGAGCAGAACGCTGCGAATACGGACGTCGAGGGCAAAGCGGCCCTGGAAGACATGCGGGATGCTCTTTCGGGTTTCGTGTACGCGCCTATGCCTGCGGAGGGGTTTCGAAGCCTTGCGACGTACGAGCGCGCTCGAGGTGAGCTGGGCGCGGCAGATGCGACTCTCCTGCAATCGATCGGAATCGAGCCGGAGACTCCTTCTCGTGCGGAGGCGCGCGCCCTTCTGCTTGAGTCGATCGCGAGCTTGCCGGACCCCAAGGTTTACGAGTTAGTACGAAGATGCCCCCATTAATCCTCCTTTCGTATCTCCAGGCAGCGCTTCCCTCCTTATTTTTGCTGTTGCCCGTGGTTGTCACATCGCTCGCGTGCACCCACCTGCAGTGTCGTTCCCTTCTGGTTCTCCAGATCCCCGCAACAGCGCATGTGCGTTTTCTGACGGCTGTTGCGCTGGCTCTCCTGCTTGGCTTGGTGCTGCTTTTGGTGTCGATGGTTCCCGCTGTCGTTGTGTCCGTGATTAAGAACGGTGCGGGTGGATCGGAGTATCCCGTCGCTCTCATTCGGGCGGGGGCTTCGACAACGTCCACGGTGGGGGAGGCGGTGTTGTGCAGTATTCCGTTGCTGGTCATGGCATACGGCGTGATTTCCGTCGTCGCTGCGTTGACAGCAGCGATTAGCCGCAACCCCGTTGTCACCGGAATGGTTTGCGCGGTTCTCTTGGTGTTGGGTTCGTTGAGCGCTCATGTTGAAAGCGTGGACATGGGCGTCGCGCTGCTGGCTCCATTCGCCTCGTTTGATTCCGCTTCCCAGGTGGGGACGATTGGGTTCCTTGGGCGAGGGACGAACGCGATGCCTTTTGGAGAGGTCGTCGGCGCATCGGGCGCTCTGCTGGTGGTCTTGGGCGCCGTATCTCCGTTGATGGTGCGCCTGAGTGTTCCAAAGATCGAAAGGGGATGATCTCGATGATTGACCTTCAAACGCTGACGATCTCTTATGGAAAGAAGGTGCTCGTAGATTCGGTGAACGCTGAGTTTGCCCCGGGTACGGTCTACGGTCTCGTCGCTCCGAACGGGCATGGAAAGACGACGTTGCTGCGTGCGATGGCAGGTTTGCCGGGTCCTCGCGTGGACGGGAGCATCGTTCTGGATGAGGTGCAGGGTACGGGTGCGAGAGAGGTCCGTTCTATGATCTTCTATGCACCTGGTGAGGGGACGCTGCTGTATCCCGGATTGCGTGCGGAAGATCACCTCAAGATGGTTTGCGATATGTGGCCGCATGCTCGCGATATCGAAGAGATAGTGGAACAAACGCAGATAGGCGAGTTCGCGAAGATGAGGATCCGCACTCTGAGCCAGGGCATGAAGCAGCAGCTTACCCTGGCGATTGCGTATGCGACGGGCGCGCGGTACCTTCTATTAGATGAGCCCATGAACGCGCTCGACCCCAGCAGGGTGGACTTGCATTCCGAGATTCTCAGGAAGCTGGCCGATTCTGGTACGTGCATCATCATGTCATCCCACATCTTGGATTCGGTCGATAGGCTGTGCGATGAGATTCTGTTTTTGAAGGATGGGAGGCTCATTAGAAGCATTCCGCAAGATGATGCTGCGCCGAAGTCTCCTGGATCCCATTTCGCAAAGCCTGCCGGACGCGCCGAGGGTGCGCTAAGCACGTATCGGCGACTCTACGAAAAGGGCGGGTAGAAATGCAAGTTAAAAATCTATGTGGCCAATGTGATACCGTTGAACCCGCATATCGATACCGCTCAGCCATTCGCCTCGCCCCCGTCGCACGTATCTTCATCCGGTCTGTTACTTTTAATCTAACAATTCTTTGAGGAACGTAGGTGCTTCTAAATGTACTGTCGACTTCTTCTCAAACTAATCCTAAGAGACAAGGCCGTATGGATTTGTACGCTCGTTCTCGCTGCAGCCTTTTCCGTCCCCATTGCGTTCAATTCACCCATCTACGGGCCCTTCTTTATGAAACAGGGCATGCAGAGCTTTGTCGACGCATTCAATACGCGCGCGCCCCAGGCCAGCGGCACAGACCTATCTCCAGAGCAACAAAATGACGCGGAGCTTGCAAGATACGCGAACGCCGCCCTTGCCGCTCAAACCGACGCCGCCTTTCTCGATTCTGCCGAGAGCTACTACGCGCTCATGGGCGAAGGCTTCCAATCCGGGTCCATCGTGGGAGACCGAGAGACCAATGACGCGGCGCTCGCATATTGCCGTGCCCTGAGCAGCTCCGGCATCACGGATATCCCGGCCTCCGCAAGCGACCTGCCATTCCTTTCCTTCCTGCCTTACGCCATTGCCACGGCGCCGTCTTTCCTTCCCTTCATCCCCTTCCTTCTCTCGTCGATACTCGTGCTCGGCGCCACAAGGCCTGCGACCCTGGCGGCGAAGGCGCCCGTGCCCAAATTCCGGCGCCTTATCCAGATCGTGTTTTCGATAATCGTCGCGGGGACCGCGATGCTCCTCGCCGGCCTCGCACCCGGGGGCATTTACGCCTTGGCCCTAAACGGCTTCGGGCAAATTGGGTACCCGATCGCCTTCTTCCATGACGGCGCGCTTACCACCACGACCGCGGGAAACGTCTTCACAGCCCTGCTTCTCGCGCTGCTTGCGGGCGGAACCTTGATATCCGTTTGCTCCGCCGTCCTATCGACCGCAACGAGGCGCGTCCTCGCGGGCCCCCTTACCTCCGCGCTGCTTGTCGCGGCCCCGGCATTCCCGTTACTGTCCGATTCGGCACTGGAGCATAACGCCGCGCTCAATCTCCTGCCGCTGCCCGTATTCTCGCCTATCGAGGCAACGGGTTACGTAGGATGCTTCCCGACAGAATTCATCGGCTCCGGTTCAGGCAGCGCATCGATGCTTGCCGTGGCCCTGATATACGTCGCGGTCTTTTTTGCGGTCGGCGCCGTTGCGACACGTTCCCCCAAACAGCCTGGACCCGCGAAAAAGCACCATGGGCTCGAGCTTCTGGACGCGAGCGTGGGATACGGAAGCACGACGATACTTTCAATCGGGTCGCTTTTCCTGAGCCCGGGAACGGCGGCGGGCCTCGTTGCTCCCAACGGCTCGGGGAAAACCACCCTTCTTGAAGCGCTGTCGGGCCAATTTCCCACCCGCATCCGCTCGGGAAGCCTGGCGGCAGACGGAATCAGCCAACGTCGATCAGCCGAATTTGCAGAACTCGTCTACCTGAGCTCTCCAGGCGGCGCGGATCTCTATCCCACGCTATCGGCCATCGAGCACCTTGCTTTCGTTAGGGAGGCGTGGAAATCGGCCGCCGACATCGACTCCCTCGGAATCTCCCCATATCTCGACAAGCCGACCCGTAAACTCTCGACAGGAATGAAGCAGCAGGTAAAGCTTGCCATGGCGATAGCGACCGATTGCCCGTACCTCATCCTCGATGAACCGCTGAACGGCCTCGATCCGGGAAAACGGAAAACCTCCTGCGACGCGATGCGCAGCGAGGTGGCGCGGGGACGCAGCGTGCTCATTTCAAGCCATCTACTCGACGACCTGGCAGACCTCACCAACTCGTTCTACTTCATCGAGGCCGGCACGCTCGTGGAAAAGATCAAGTCGTCCTCGCAGACGCTCAAGCAGGAATACCTCGATACATACGAAGGAGGTAAATGACATGAAACTATTTGAACAGCTGAAGTCCAATGCGTCGCGCATGGCTGTCTACGCCATCCTCGTGGCAACGGCTTTATGCGGAATCGCGGCACCCGTCTATGCGCTCAACGGGGAGAAAGGCGATGTCGAACCCGCGTACATGGCTTCGACGGTTAAGGACCGGTACAAAGCCTTCTCTGGAGACACGTTTTACGTAGCAGAGTACGACACGACCTACCGTCAGCTTCGCTACAACAAGGGCTACGACTATCTAGGCGCAGAGGCAATCAGCTATACGTCGGGTTGGTACCGCTCCAACTATGGACACATAACCCAGTTCAAGTGTAACTACCGTGTGTACAACTAAAGCAACCGGCCGGGACGAGGGGTGACGCAAAAGCGTCGCCCCTCGTTTTTAACCATGTCAACTGAACCTAGTTCAGTTTGGTTGATTTCCGATCTCAGCCGAACACATTGAGCGGAAAGGCCGTTCCCGCAGTCAGTCGAACGTCCCCGGGGCCCTTCTCAGGCCCCGGGGACGGCATTTTCCTAGTTGAAGGAATGGTGGAGATGTGTTTCGATGGGTCAGATTCGTGTCGTTCCGAAAAGACCGTGAACCTTTTGTGGGACACGCGGCGCCGTGGTACCATAGCCGAGTTTGTTGTCTTGGTCGGAAACCAAGACGCCTTATGCGCTGATCGGTAACCAGCGCCTGACCAATAAGGAGTCCTACCATGAAGCAGGGTATCCATCCCCAGTATGTCGAGTGCACGGTGACGTGCTCCTGCGGCAACACCTTCAAGACGCACGCTACCGTGTCCGAGATGAAGGTCGAGCTTTGCAACGAGTGCCACCCGTTCTACACCGGCCAGCAGAAGTTCGTCGACACCGGTGGACGCGTCCAGCGCTTCGCCGACAAGTTCGGTGGCGCCGCTGCCGCCCAGCTCAAGAAGGCTGAGGAGGCCAAGGCTGCCAAGGCCGCCAAGGCTGCTGAGGCCGAGGCCGCTCGCAAGGCCGCCGCTGAGGCTAAGGCTGCCGAGAAGGCTAAGCGTGCCGCTAAGTTTGCCGAGGAGGCTGCCAAGCAGGCCGCCGAGGCTCCCGCAGAGGCTCCCGTCGAGGAGGCCGCTGCCGAGGCCGAGACCACCGAGGCTGCTGAGTAAATAGCTCGCCGCGGAATCGCTCGCATTCATGGCTAAAGGGCCGCGCATCCGTTTGG
>CABSUD010000080.1:0-5941 GCA_902480795.1 uncultured Collinsella sp.
CTAAGCGAGGTGCTTGTTACCGAGAGTCGCGTGCGCATTGGCGAGGCGGACGGCCTGGGCGTGCTCATGGGAACCGATGCCGCGCATGCTCGCGCGCTCGCGGTGATCGATGCCGCCTATGCGATGGAGCCGGCGCCTGCCTGTATGGCGGAGCTTGAGCGTCGCATCGAGGAAGCACAGGCCGCGGTGTCGGAACGCGCGGTTGCGCAAGACGCTCGAACCTATGTATCGCGCGTTGAGTTTGATGAGATGTCCGGTCAAGACATGAGCGTTCAGGCGGTGGTCAAATGAGCGAGCAGGATGAGGTCTTCGACCGCGATCCCTCTTTGGACGAGCGTGCCTTTGAGCTGCAAGGGACGTTTCGCACGGTTCTTGACTGCATGGCGCGTCCCGGCGAGGTTTGCCGCCTGTCTGTCACGGATGCCTATGAGGCAGAGGCCAAGCGCTGCGGTGTATTCCCCGCAACGCTGATGCTGGCCGACATGCTGCTTGATAGCGGCACGACCTTTTGTATGGCGACGGTGGGCTACGAGCATGCCGCTCGGCAGATTGCGAGCCGGACGCATGTGACGCCCGCGGCGCTGGGTACGGCTGCATGCGTGATCGTTCCGGAGGCGTTCCGGGGCGAGGATGCAGCGAGTGCGGTTGCCGAGCTTACGGCGGGGACTCTTGAGCAGCCGCATCTGGGTGCGACGGCTATCGTCGAATGCTCGGTGCTTTTGGGTCTAGACGCGCAGGGCATGCGTGTAGGTTCCGCCTCTCATGCGTGCGCCAAGAGCGCCTGGGAGCTCAGCGGCCCCGGCGTCGACGGCGCTGCGCACCTCTCCTGCGATCGCGGTGATGTATTGCGTGCGCGCGTTGCGCGTAAGGACGAATTCCCCTGCGGCATCGACCTGATGTTTGTAGATGGATTTGGCCATATCGCCGCCGTTCCCCGTTCCAGTGCCTGCAGGGAGGTTGAATCATGGGATATGTAGCTGTCTCCGGCGGCGAGCAGGCGATTGCCGCGTCGCTTGAGCTGCTCGAGCGCGAGCGCGTTGCGGGTGGTCGCACGCTCGATCCCGCGCTCATCATCGAGGCCATGCCGCATGCGGTCGAGCAGGTGCAGTCCGAGGGTTCCGTTTGGGCTCCCGAGGTTGCTGCAATCGCACTCAAGCAGGCATCGGGTTCTATCGAAGAGGCGGTCTTTTTGGTACGTGCCTACCGCTCCACCCTCGAGCGCCTCTACACATCGCGCGTGATCGATACGGGTGAGATGCGCGTTTCGCGTCGCATCTCCGCTGCCTTCAAAGATATCGAGGGCGGGCAGATTTTGGGCGCGACGCGCGATTACAGCCATCGCCTTATCAACTTCGATTTGAGCGAAGAGGAAGATGCCGATGTCCGTGCCGCTCGTGCTGCAATCGATGAGCGTCTGGAAAAAGCATCCGAGGCTTTTTACGCTGTGGCCGAGGCCGCACCTCTCGACCGCGTTCCTAAGGTGTGCGATTACCTGCGTCAGATTGGCATGATTCGTCCCTGCGCCGTGGATGATACCGAGCCCATCGACATCACCAAGACTCCGCTTTCCACGCCGGCACCTCGCAGCGTCATCCTGCAGGCCCTTTCGCGCGGACTTACCCAGGCGGTCATCGCTATCGGATATGCGGCTATCCGCGGTTTTGGCATCTCCCATCCCACGGTGGGCGAGCTGCGCCGCGGCAGCGTGCCGGTGACGATCGGTGCCCCCGGTGTCGACCCTGCCCAGGCTTCTGCCGACGACGCGTACTATCTGGGCGCACTTCCGGTTTGTGAAGTCGAAAGCCTGATTGCCGACGACGAGGTTACCGAGACGGGCGAGCACGTGAACGCGCTCGATGTGGGTTACGGCCTCGTCACCGGCAGCGACGAGAGCAAGGCTATCGCCATGAGCGTCCTTGACCACTCGCTGCGCGTCGACGACGTGCGCTATCCCACGCAGGACCAGGAGTTCGTGCTCTATCACATCGATGGCGTGGAAGCTACGGGCTTTATCAGCCATCTTAAGCTGCCGCACTACGTGACGTTCCAAAGCAAGCTCGATGCGGCCCTGCGTTCTATGAATCATGCCGAGGAGCAGAAGGAGGACGGTTCCTGTGCAGCGCAACTATAACTTCGCTTTTTTGGATGAGGGATCCAAGCGCGAGATTCGCCGTGCGATTTTGAAAGCTGTTGCCATTCCGGGCTACCAGGTGCCGTTTGCCAGCCGCGAGATGCCCATCGGCCGCGGTTGGGGCACGGGCGGCCTGCAGGTCACCTTGTCCTGCATCGGTCCCGACGATGTGCTCAAGGTTATCGATCAGGGCTCGGACGCGAGCGTCAACGCCGTGTCCATCAGGAGTCTCGTGCACGAGACCACGGGCGTCGAGACCACCACGGCCACAGCGGATGCAACCCTTATCCAGAGCCGTCATCGCATCCCCGAGCTTCCGTTGCGCCGCGACCAGCTCATGGTGCTGCAGGTTCCCATGCCGGAGCCCCTGCGCACCTATGAAGCGCGCGAAAGCGTGACGCGTCGCCTGCATGCCGAGGCAGAGTACACCGGAGCCTACCTGGAGCTTTTTGAACAGATCGTGCGCTACGGCTCTACGACCACCGGCGCCGATCACCCCGTGATGGTGCAAGGCCGCTACGTCATGGCGCCGAGCCCTATCCCGCGTTTCGATAACCCTAAGCTCAACGATGCCGAGAACCTCTTTTTGTTTGGCGCGGGGCGCGAGAAGAAGATCTATGCCGTGCCGCCGCATACCAAGGTCGCATCGCTCGCCTTTGACGATTATCCCTTTGTGCGCGAGGACTTTGAGGGCAAGCGCTGCTGTATCTGCGGGGCGACGGGCGTCTATATGACTCAAACCATCGATCCCGCAACGGGTGAGAAGGCATGGCAGTGCTCCGATACCGATTATTGCGCAGAGCGTCTTGAGGAGGGCGGAAGCGATGAGTAAAGGCACGACGATGCTTCCCGCTACGGTTCATCATGAGTTTAAGGACGAGGCTCCGGTTTTGTCCGTTCGCCATTTGGCCAAGCGTTTTGGTGCCGGTTGCGACTACTGCCGCGACCCGCATGCCAAGCTCGAGCGCAACATCTGCCCCGTGTGCGGTACGGTGCATGCGGTGCGCGACATCTCGCTCGAGGTGCATCACGGCGAGATCTTAGGCATTGTGGGCGAGTCCGGTTCGGGCAAGTCGACGCTTATGCAGTGCCTGTATTTTGACCAGGAGCCCACGGCGGGCGACATGCGCGTCGCTGCATACGACGGGGGCAAGGGCAACTGCTTTGACCTCTCTCGCCAGCAAAAGCGTCTTATTCGCGACGAGATTTTTGGCATGGTTTACCAAAACCCGTACCTGGGCCTGCGCATGAACTTCTCGAGCCTGTCCAATATCGCCGAGAAACAGATCGCCGCCGGCATTCGCGACGTCTCCTCCATGGTCGATCGTGGTCGCGAGCTGCTTGACCGTGTGAACATCCCTTTGCGTCGTGAGCAGGATCCGCCGCGCGCGTTCTCGGGCGGCATGCAGCAGCGCGTGCAGATCGCCAAGGCGCTTTCCAACCGTCCTCCGCTGCTGTTCTTGGACGAGGTCACCACCGGCTTGGACCTTTCGGTCCAGGCGCGTGTGCTCGACCTCATCTTGTCGCTGCGTCGTGACCTGGGAGTGTCAATGGTCGTGGTAAGCCATGACCTGGGCGTGATTCGCCTGCTTGCAGATCGCACCATCGTCATGCTCGACGGCCAAGTTATCGAGCATGGCTTGACCGACCAGATCATGCAAGACCCTCAACACGCCTACACCCAAGAACTCGTCTATTCGCTTCTTTAGGAGGCTCGCCGATGTACGTCATTCGCAACGGAATCATTGTTCAGCCCGACCGTCTGCTCTTTGGCTACGAGCTTGTGGTCGAAGACGATAGGATTGCCGCGATCCAGCGCCAGGGTAAATTCGATGCGGCTGCCGCAGGCGCCGGCGTTATCGATGCCCATGGCGGCTACGTCACGCCCGGTCTTGTGGATATCCATTCCGACTATATCGAGACCGTTATCTCGCCGCGCCCGACGGTGCTCATGGACTTCTCGACGGCGTTGTTCGAGGCCGAGCGCGAGCTCATCGCCCACGGCATCACCACCATGTATCACTCGCTTTCGGCATATGCGCAAGACATCATGGACACCAAGCCGGTCCGGCGCTGGGAGAACACCGAGAAGATCATGGCGCTCATTGCCGGCTGCAAGCGCACCGAGGGGCGCAACGCGCACTTGATTCGCCATCGTCTGCATCTGCGCCTCGAGGTTGATAACGTCAATTTGGTCGAGCAGGTCGAAGGACACCTGCGCTCGGGCGAGGTGGACGAGCTTTCGTTCATGGATCACACCCCCGGCCAGGGCCAGTATCGCGATATCGAGATCTGGCGCAAGAGCGTGCGCAGCGACCATGAGTTGAGTGACGAGGAGGCGGCACAGATTGTCGCCGCTCAGCAGGCGGCGCCCAAGCTCTCCTTTGACCAGCTCAAATACCTTGCCAATGTTGCTTGTGAAAACGGCATCGCGCTGGCGAGCCACGATGACGATTCGATTGAGCATCTCGACCTCATGCGCGAGCTTGGCTGCACGATCTCTGAGTTTCCGGTGAGCCTGGAGGTGGCACGCGCTGCTCGCGAGCGCGGCATGTCGACCGTCATGGGAACGCCCAACATCTTGCTGGGAAAGAGCCACTCGGGCAATCTTTCGGCGCGCGACGCTGTGTCCAACGGCGTGGCGAGCGTGCTGTGCTCCGATTACTATCCCACGGCAATGCTGCAGAGCGCTTTTGCCCTGCACCACGATTTCAAGCTGCCGCTTGAAGAGGCGTTTGCCATGCTTACCATCAATCCGGCGCGCGCCGTGCATGCCGATGACCAGATTGGTAGCCTGGAAGAGGGCAAAAAGGCCGATATCCTGGTGATTCGCGAGGTTGAGGAAGGCCAGCGCACCTACCCCGTGATTACGGCGACGCTTGTGGACGGCCGCGTGGTTTCGCGCATGTGGTATCCGGCGCTGCCGAGCATGTCTGCCCGCTTTGCCACCGACGCCGCGACGATCGCCGAGACGGCCGACCACGTTCCCGCGACTGCGGCGGATACGGACGGATGGGAGGACAAATAATGGGCGATGTGACCGAATTTGTTGAGCCCGAAGCGCGTCCGCTTCTTGCAATCGAGGATCTTTCCAAAGGCTTTACCCTGCACGCCGCCAATCGTCGCGTGCGTGGCTGCGAGCACATTTCGCTGAGCGTGCTGCCGGGCGAGTTCGTAGGTGTTACCGGCCGTTCGGGTTCGGGCAAGTCCACGATCCTCAAGTGCATCTACCGCACAAACCTGCCGGAGAGCGGCCACATCATGTACAATTCCGAGGCCTTTGGTCCGGTCGACCTTGCCACGCTCGATGAACGTCGTGTGATCTATCTGCGCAACTACGAGATTGGCTATGTCTCCCAGTTCCTCGATGCCGTGCCACGTACCACGGCCCGTGAAATCGTGCACGCGAGTGCCGCTGAGGCGTTTGCCGATGAAGATGCGATTGAGGAGGAGACAACGCGCATGCTCGAGCATTTCGACTTCCCCAAGCCCCTGTGGGACCTGTATCCCAATACGTTCTCGGGTGGTGAGAAGCTCAGGCTCAACATCGCGCGCGCTATGGTGCGTCGTCCACGTCTATTACTGTTGGATGAGCCGACTGCCAGCCTCGATAACGCGAGCAAGGTCAGAGTCCGCGATTTGATTGAGCAACTCAAGGCCGGAGGTACTACGATGCTGGGCATCTTCCATGATTTGGAGTTCATGGAAGGCGTTTGCGATCGTGAGTACAACATGCAGACTGGTGGGTTTGTCCAGGCATAGGAGGGACGGATGCAGGAACATAGATCCGTGCAGGGGTCATTTGATCTG
>CABSUD010000081.1:0-5932 GCA_902480795.1 uncultured Collinsella sp.
ATGCCAAAGAGGCCGTAGCCGATCTTGATGCAGGGAAAGGCCGATCCCCAGAGCGCGCAGCAAACGAGACAGCCCAGGATGAGTCCGGGCAGGGTGGCGAGATACGGCTTGCGGCTTTGCATGATGTCCTTCCTGTATGCGCGAAGCAAAAAAAGAACCCGCCACCGGGGGTGCCGGTGGCGGGTGTTGTTACCCGAGGGGATTGTACCCGATGGGAAAGCTTTAGGCGAAGTAGGCTACGCCGCTCTCAAAGATCGGCATGAACTTGTCGCCGGGGACATGCTCGGGCACGTTGCGGTACAGGTTGTCGCCGCGACGCTCGGCATGGCCCATCTTGCCCAGGACACGGCCGTCGGGGCTCGTGATGCCCTCGATGGCGAGTGCAGAGCCGTTGGGGTTGACGGAGAGATCCATGCTGGGCTTGCCGTCCTCGCCCACGTACTGCGTGGCGACCTGGCCGTTGGCGATCAGCTGGGCGAGTACCTCGTCATTGGCGACAAAACGGCCCTCGCCGTGGCTGATGGCGACGGTGTAGGGGTCGTCGAGGCTGCACTGCGACAGCCACGGAGATAGGTTGGACGAGATGCGGGTGCGCACCAGGCGGCTCTGATGGCGACCGATGGTGTTGAACGTCAACGTGGGCGCATCGGGCGTGGCGTCGACGATGTCACCGTAGGGCACCAGGCCGAGCTTGACCAGGGCCTGGAAGCCGTTGCAGATGCCCAGCATCAGGCCGTCGCGGGCCTTGAGCAGGTCGCGGACTGCCTCGGTGACCTCGGGAGCGCGGAAGAACGCCGTGATGAACTTGGCGGAGCCGTCGGGCTCGTCACCGCCCGAGAAGCCGCCGGGGATCATGACGATCTGGCTTGCACGGATGCGGCGGGCAAGCTCGTGGGTGCTCTCGGCGACGGCCTCGGGCGTGAGGTTGTTGATCACGAAGGTGTCGGCCTCGGCACCGGCGGCACGGAAGGCGCGGGCGCTGTCGTACTCGCAGTTGTTGCCGGGGAACACGGGGATGATCACGCGCGGACGGGCGATCTTGGCGCCGCCGTACACGTGGATATCCTTGGCGCGGAAGTCGATGGTCTCGACCTCGGGGGTCTCGCCGGCGCTGCGGTAGGCGAAGACGCCCTCGATGCCGCTCTCCCATGCCTCCTGGAGCTCGGCGAGCTCGATGACCTCGGAGCCGGTGTCGATGACATAGCCCTCGACGGTGGTGCCCAGGGGCTCGACGACAACGCCGTCGGCGACCTCGGGCAGCTCGGCGTCCTCGGCGAGCTCGACGATAAAGCTGCCGTAAAGCGGGGTGAAGAGGCTCTCCACGTCTACATCCTCGGCAAGCTCGATACCGATCTGGTTACCGACGCACATCTTAAAGAGGCTCTCGGCGCCGCAGCCGTAGCCGGGCGTGGAGATGGCCAGGGCGTTGCCGTTGGCGGTGAGCGCCTCGACGGCGTCAAACGCGGCGAGCAGCTGCTGGGCGTCGGGACGGTAGTCCTCGCCATAGGTAGCGGGGGCGATGCGGACGACGCGGTGCGTGAGGCCCTTGAACTCGGGCGAGACGGCGCGGGCGGCCTTGCCCACGGCGACGGCGAAGCTGATCAGAGTCGGCGGAACGTTGAGCTCGCCGGCCTCGTCCTCAAACGAACCACTCATGGAGTCCTTGCCGCCGATGGCGCCGGCGCCCAGTTCGACCTGGGCCATGAGGGCGCCCAGGACGGCTGCCGTGGGCTTGCCCCAGCGCTCGGCCTCGGTGCGCAGACGCTCGAAGTACTCCTGGAAGGAGAGATAGGCGCGCTTGTGCTCAAAGCCGGCAGCCACGAGCTTGGCGATGGACTCGACCACGGACAGGTAGGCGCCCGCAAACTGGTCGGCTTCCATCAGATAGGGGTTGAAGCCCCATGCCATGGCGCTCGCCGTGGTGGTCTCGCCGTCCACGGGGAACTTGGCGACCATGGCCGAGCTCGGGGTGAGCTGCGTCTTGCCGCCAAAGGGCATGAGCACGGTCGCGGCACCGATGGTGGAGTCGAAGCGCTCGGAAAGGCCCTTGTTGGAAGCGACGTTGAGGTCGGTGACGAGCGAGGTCATGCGCTCGGCAAGCGTGGTGCCGGCCCAGCTGGGCTGCCACACGCTACGGGCGCACACGTGGGCGACCTGGTGCTTGGGTGCGCCGTTGGAGTTGAGGAACTCGCGGGACAGGTCGACGATGGCGACGCCGTTCCAGGCCATGCGCATGCGCGGCTCGGCGGTAACCTCGGCGATAACGGTCGCCTCGAGGTTCTCCTCAGCGGCGTAGCCCATGAACTCCTCGACGTCACCGTCGGCGACGGCACAGGCCATACGCTCCTGGGACTCGGAGATGGCGAGCTCGGTGCCGTCCAGGCCGTCGTACTTCTTGGTCACGGTGTCCAGGTCGACATACAGGCCGTCGGCAAGCTCGCCCACGGCGACCGAGACGCCGCCGGCGCCAAAGTCGTTGCAGCGCTTGATCAGGCGGCAGGCGTCGCCGCGGCGGAAGAGGCGCTGCAGCTTGCGCTCGACCGGGGCGTTGCCCTTCTGGACCTCGGCGCCCGAGGTCTCGATGGACTCGGTGTTCTGGGTCTTGGAGGAGCCGGTGGCACCGCCGATGCCGTCACGGCCGGTGCGGCCGCCCAGCAGGATGATCTTGTCGGTGGGGGCGGGGCACTCGCGGCGCACGTGGTTTGCCGGGGTAGCGCCCACGACGGCGCCGACCTCCATGCGCTTGGCCACGTAGCCGGGGTGATAGAGCTCGTTGACCTGACCGGTGGCAAGGCCGATCTGGTTGCCGTAGCTGGAGTAGCCGGCGGCGGCAGTAGTCACGAGCTTGCGCTGCGGCAGCTTGCCTTCGAGCGTCTCGGAAACCGGGACGGTGGGGTCGCCGGCGCCGGTGACGCGCATGGCCTGGTACACATAGCTGCGGCCCGAGAGCGGGTCACGGATAGCGCCGCCCACGCAGGTGGCGGCACCGCCGAAGGGCTCGATCTCGGTCGGGTGGTTGTGGGTCTCGTTCTTAAAGAGGAACAGCCAGTCCTGGTCCTCGCCATCGACATCGACCTTCACCTTGACGGTGCAGGCGTTGATCTCCTCGGACTCATCGACATCGGTCATGACGCCGGTCTTCTTGAGGTACTTGGCGCCGATGGTACCCATGTCCATGAGGCAGACGGGCTTGGCGTCGCGGCCGAGTTCGTGGCGCATCTCCATGTAGCGGTCGAAGGCCTGCTGCACCACGGCGTCATCGATCGTCACGTCATCCAGGACGGTGCCGAAGGTGGTGTGGCGGCAGTGGTCGGACCAGTAGGTGTCGATCACGCGGATCTCGGTGATGGTGGGGTCGCGGTCCTCATCGCGGAAGTACTGCTGACAGAAGGCGATGTCCGCCTCGTCCATGGCAAGGCCGCGCTCGGCGATAAAGGCGGCAAGGCCGGCCTCGTCGAGCTCGCGGAAACCGTCGAGCACCTCGACGGGCTGGGGCTCGGGGGTCTCCATGTACAGCGTTTCGGGTAGGTCGAGCGAGGCGATGCGCGCCTCGACGGGGTTCACCACGTAGTGCTTGATGGCCTCGATGGCGGCTTCGTCCAGAGCGCCCGAGATCATATAGACCTTGGCGGAGCGCACGGCGGGGCGCTCGCCCTGGCTGATGAGCTGCACGCACTCGCTGGCGGAGTCGGCGCGCTGGTCAAACTGGCCAGGCAGGAATTCGACGGCAAAGACGGCGCCATCGCTTGCGGGGAGCTCGTCGTAGGTCACATCGACCTGGGGCTCGCTAAAGACGGTCGGCACGCAGGAGCGGAAAAGCTCCTCGTCGATGCCCTCGACGTCGTAGCGGTTGATTATCCTCAGGGCCTCGATGCCCTTGATGCCGAGAATTTCGGTCAGCTCGCCCTTGAGCTGCTGAGCCTCGACGTCGAACCCGGGTTTCTTCTCCACGTAGATACGAGAGACCATTGGTTCCTGCCTTCCTGATCGGTTGGGCGTACGGTACGGTATGCGGCAGCGGTCGGTTTGCGGGGTCTGCCCTGCGGTCGCCTTGAGCCACATGTTTGTAAACCTCACTATGATACGACAGCTCGCGGCGCGTTGAGGACGGCGAGGGTGCTACAGTGAAGCGCAAACAAGAGAAAGGCATCACATGGCATTCGTTTCGCTCGCCATCATCGCACTCGTGGCCTTTGCGAGTCCTTTTATCGCCTCGGCGATTCCCGGAAAACCCGTTCCCGAGACGGTCTTTTTGCTCGTGCTCGGCGCGGTGCTGGGACCCCATATGCTCGGCGTCATCCATGTAGATGCCGAGGTCTCGCTTGTGTCCGAGCTGGGCCTGGCCTTTTTGTTCCTGCTTGCCGGCTTTGAGATCGACCCCAAGAGCATCACGGGCGTCGAGGGGCGCTACGGCTTGGCGACGTGGGTCGTCACGTTTGGTATCGCCTGGCTTGCCGTGCGCTTTACCCCGTGGTTCTCAGTCAGTCATTTCGACGGTATCGCCGTGACGCTTGCCCTCACTTCGACGGCGCTCGGTACGCTTGTGCCCATCATGCGTGAGCGCTCGCTCACCGGCACGCGCGTGGGCGACTCGATTCTCGCGTATGGCACTTGGGGCGAGCTCGGTCCCGTGCTCGCCATGTCGGTGCTGTTGTCTGCCCGCACCGGCATCCAAACGCTCGTAATCCTTGGCTTGTTTGCGGTGGTTTGCGTGTTGCTGGCCGTGGTCCCGAGCCGCTCCAAGCGCGTCGGCAGCCGCTTCTTTGCGTTTGTCGAGGAGCGCGCCGATACCACGTCGCAGACCTTCGTACGCCTGACGGTGCTCATCCTGGTCACGCTCGTGGCATTCTCTGCTGTCTTTGATCTCGACATCGTGTTGGGTTCTTTTGCCGCCGGCTTTGTCTTGCGCTACATCATCCCCGAGGGCAACCATACGCTCGAGACCAAGCTTGACGGCCTGGCCTACGGCTTTTTGATTCCGGTGTTCTTTACTGTATCGGGCGCAAAGATCGACCTGACGGCCGTGGCGTCGCGTCCGGGTCTGCTCGCGGGCTTTATCGTGGCGTTGCTGATTATTCGTGCCGTGCCCATTCTCATCTCTATGAGCATTTGTCCCGCGACGCGCGATGTGTCGGCGTATGGCCGCATTACCGTGGCCCTGTACTGCACCACGGCCCTGCCGATCATCGTTGCCGTGACAAGCGTTGCCGTCAACGCGGGCGCGCTGTCGCAAGACATCGCGTCGGTCATGGTTGCCGCCGGTGCCATCACGGTGTTCTTGATGCCATTGCTCGCGCAGCTCTTCTACCGCGTGGTCGACGCCGCGCCGGTCGCCGCCGTGGCAGAAGTTGCCGAGCATCCATCCGATACGCTCGACATCCTGCGCGCCCATCACGATTTGGCGAGCCTGCTCGCACGTGAGCACGAGCTGCTGACTTCGCATGGCCATGGTCGCGTATTCGAGGGCCTGCCTACGCTCGATACGATTGCCGAGCGTCTTTCCGCCGAGGCGGCGAGCGGCCACATCGATGCTCGCATCGTGGACGCGGCGCACCTGCTTGCCGATAAGACCTATGGAGACGAGGTCGACCCGTCCGAGCTGACTCCGCGCGAGCGCCGTCGCCTGGAGCGCGCCAAGCTCGCCGTGCGCGAATACCGCCGCCGCATGCTGGAGCTCTATACAAGAGAAGAAGCCGAGGACGACGACGGCAAGTAGTCGATACTCTCTCGGGGAAGCCGCGTCCCGCTTTGAAGGCTCGGAACGGGATGTGGTTTCCGAAACGGGGGCCGTTGGGAAGCTGTGTCCCGGAATGGGCGCTCAGAGTGGGGTGCAGTTTCCGCGAGAGACCCGTTGCGGAAAGCGTGTCCCAGAATCCGCGCCAAGAATGGGAAATAATATCTGAAAGAAGGAAATAAGAGAGACTGCGCACAG
>CABSUD010000082.1:0-5894 GCA_902480795.1 uncultured Collinsella sp.
TGTTGCGTCCCATTGGGCTATAAGGTTGAAATGAAGGTGGACAGGCGATTTAGGCCTTCGTCCAAATCTTGGTCGGAGACGCAGTAGCTTAGGCGGATGTGGCTTTCGGTGCCGAAGCAGTTTCCGGGAACTAGGGCTACGTTTGCCTCTTTGATGGCTTTGATACAGAAGTCTTCGCTGGTTAGGCCGAATTGTTTGATGCTCGGGAAGGTATAGAAGGCTCCTGCGGGCTCTGCCACGTCGAGGCCCATGGCGTTTAAGGCTGCGAGTACGCGCTCGCGGCGGGCTCGGTAGACTTTGAGCATGGGGGTTGGGTCGACGGTGAGGGCTCGGGCTGCGGCGTCCATCTCGAAGGAAACGGCGCTCGATACTAGGTATTGGTGGGCCTTTGCGATCTCGGCGATGACGGGGGTTGCCGCTGCGAGCCAGCCCAGGCGCCAGCCGGTCATAGCCCAGGGCTTGGAGAAGCTCTCGATGACTACCGTCTGCTCACGAAGCTCCGGGTGGCGCTGGGCAAAGCGCTCGTAGCCATCCACATAGACCAGACGGTTGTATACGTCGTCGCAGACCACGTAGATGCCCGCCTGCTCTGCCACGTGTGCCACGGCGTCGAGCGATGCTGCGTTGAGGATGCAGCCCGTGGGGTTGTTGGGCGAGCAGATGACGATGGCCTTGGTCGCCGGTGTCACGCAGGCACGAAGCGCGTCCTCATCGATCTGGAATTGCGCGGGCTCCGTATCAAAAAAGACCGCCTTAGCGTGGTTGGCCACGACGATGCTTTCGTACAGGCCAAAGGCCGGCGTGGGGATAATGACCTCGTCGCCGGGGTTGAGCATAGCCATGAATGCTGCCGACAGAGCCTCAGTCGCGCCGTCGGTCAGGATGACCTCATCGGCGGAAAACGCCAGGCCCGCGTCCCCCATGTAGGCAGATAACGCCTCACGCAGGGCGGGGCGACCGTTGTTGGGCGGATAGTGTGTGTCACCGCGGTCCAGTGCGGCGGTCACCTCGGCGCTAATCACATCGGGCGTGGGAAAATCGGGCTCGCCGAGCGCGAGCGCAATGCATCCTGGGTGCTGGACAGCGAGCGCGTTAATCCGACGGATGCCGGAGGGCTTAAGCGTGGCAAGCGAGGTATTCATGGGCAGACGCATGGCGTTCCTTTCGTAAGGGTTGCACTAGGATAGCGCGGCGGGGCGCCACCAGACGGTGTAACCTAAACGGAAACGAGCCGGAAAGGAGATGGCATGGAGACGACCGCGCGCGGCGACGTACCAAAAACACTGAACACCATTGCGTATATCAGTATTCCCGATAGCGCCGATCTTGAGTTTTTGCTCTGGGACCTGCAGGATGCCATCGCCGCCTATGCACAGCTTTCCGGCACCGTGCTCCCCCGCCCGGTCGACTTGAAGGCAAATGACGCCGGCAGCGTTGCCGATGGCATCGTGCTGGCCATTGAAGATGTGGCTGACGATGAGACGTTGACAGCCATCGAGCAGGCGCTTGAGCGCTTTGGCGGTACGGGAACGCGCGTCTATGCCGCGATTCGAGCCGCACAAGAGGGCACTGAGCAGGCGCGTGGAACCGCCGTTCGCCTGCACAAGGCATGTGAGCGCCATGACCAATTGTGGTGTGGCGGCGTTGCCATCTGCGCCGGCAGCGGCATTGCGGCGCTTCGTCGCTCTCCGCGCATGGGACTCTTGCGGCGACCGTTTTCTGAGGCCATGGACAAGCTCGTGGGCGCCGTTCGCATGGGATGTTCCGTCGAACACGCGCAAAAGCTCGGTGGTGCCGCAACGGGTGGCGTCGACACCGACGGCATGGTGCGCGCCACGTCTGCACTGCCCACACCGATCTGGCACGCCGTTATGAGGCATCTTGCCGAGCACTCAAACTGCTAAATCGAAAAAGCCTGCCAATCAGCGGCGCCGCTCCACCGCTCAACAAGCCGCTCCAGGCGCCAGGCGGCATTGGCGGGACTTGTCGAGGGCAGAGCGATGGCGGGCAGCCCGGTGCGTTCTTGTAGATAGCGCTTGTAGAGCCGGCCAGCTGTACCACCGTTGCATATCACCTGCTCAATGGGAGCTGCGCCGGTAATGCGCTCGATATGTGCCGGCACAACGTTGCGGATGCTCGCGTCGCTCGAGCCCTTAATGTCGCAGCTCTCGACCACATCCCACAGGGCCACGCCGCCGTTCAGCAGCATGGCCCGCTTGGCGGCAATGGAGGCATCGAGCGTCGCGGGCTCACCGCTTGCCAAAGGATCGCCCTCGTTGGGCGGCACAGGCATACCGAGGCACGTGGCCATCACGCGCCAAAAGCGATTCTGAGGGTTGCCGTAATAAAAGGCATTGGCGCGCGAAAGCACCGAGGGAAACGACCCGAGCACCAAAACGCGCGAGTGCTCGTCAAACACGGGCTCAAACCCATGCTCAATATGTTGATAGCCCTCGTCAGATACGGCCATGGGCTAGGCTCTCAACAGATAGCGCACCTCGTAGGGTGCAAGCTCAAGGGTACCCGTCAGCTCGACCGTGGGCGCATCGTCGGCAAGCAGGTCGACGAAGGACCCGTTGAGCTCGCCGGCTCCAAAGGTGTAAGGCTCACCCACGGCATTCACCGCCACGAGTACCGTCGCGCCGTCACAGGCGCGCTCGAACAGCAGCTGCTTGTTCTGGATCACCACGTTGCGATAGGCACCGTAGTTGAGAGCACGGGCAGCCGCGTCGTCGGCCGAGCGAAGGTGCGCAAGCTGCGTGATGAACGCCGTCAGCTCGTTGGGCGCAGGTTCATTGAGCGCAGGTCGCAGCGCCCAGTCGCCATCGGGGCCGCCCTTTTCGCCGGCAATTCCCCACTCGCTGCCATAGTAGACGCACGGGATGCCCGGCATGCCAAAGAGCATGCCATAGGCGGGACGCAGACAGAACTTGTCGGTGAGGATGCTCTCCAGGCGCGGCACATCGTGGTTGTCGACAAACGACAACAGATGTTTGCCGCGGTAGATGCACCACGGATCGCCGCCAAACTGGCGGTGCAGCGAATGGGCGATCTCGAACATGTTGACCGAGTTAAAGCTGGAATACAGGCCCTTGTAGCACTCGTAATTAGTGCACGAGTCGAGCATCTCGTCGTTGACGATCTGGTTGTAGTCGCCGTGGAGCGTCTCACCAATCAGCACAAAGTCGGGCTTGAGCTCACGGGTAAAAGTATGCAGGCGGCGCATAAAGTCGCGGTCGAGCATATAGGCAACGTCCAGGCGCAGGCCGTCGACGCCAAAGACGTCGGCCCAACGGCGCACGGACTCGAGCAGGTAATCGACCACAGCGGGATTTTGCAGGTTGAGCTTCACAAGCTCAAAATGGCCTTCCCAGCCCTCGTACCAAAAGCCATCGCCATAGCAGGAATCGCCGTCAAAGCTAATGTGGAACCAGTCCTTGTACGGCGAGTCCCACTTGCGCTCCTGCACATCGCGGAAGGCCCAAAAACCGCGGCCGACGTGGTTGAAGACGGCATCGAGCACCACGCGAATGCCATGGGCATGCAGCGTGTCGCATACGGCGGCAAAGTCGGCGTCCCCACCCAGGCGGCGGTCGATGTGGCGCAGGCTGCGTGTATCGTAGCCGTGGCTATCAGATTCGAGCGGCGGGTTGATGAGCACAGCGCCAACGCCGAGTTCCTGCAGGTAGTCGGCCCATTGGGCGATCTTCATGATGGGCGCATCGGGGTTTGGCACGGCGTTGACAGCCTGGGCGAGCTCATCCTCGGCAACGGGCGCGGCGTTTTCGCGTGGAGCTCCACAAAAGCCCAGCGGATAGATCTGATAGAACGTCGTCTCGTATGCCCACATAGCAACCTCCCGGTAAGCTCAACACAACGACATCCATTGTATGCCCGGCGTGCACCCCCCCTTCCCCAAAATAAGTTGCGGTGAAATACGGACTGTTGCCAGGTTTATTGGGCTAACAATCCGTATTTCACCGCAACTGATGAGGGGGCGTGATTAGGCGACGGGCTTTGCGCGGCGTATGGTCGGGAACATCACCGTGATGGCGAGGATAACGCCTACGACGGCAATCGCCCCGCCCGCGAAGCCGATCCAGACGATACCGGGGCCCGAAACCACGGCTCCGCCGATCGCGGTACCCGTGCCAATGCCCAGATTGAACAGGCCCGAGAAGATCGACATGGCGACGGCCGACGAGTCCGCCGGCGTGTACTTGATGAGCTCGGCCTGAAACGCCACGTTAAAGGCCGTGGCGCAGCAACCCCACAGTGCGCAAACAGCGAGAACCGCGGCGAGCGACGACGCGGCAGGACCCATAAGCAGCAAGGCAACCGGTACTCCGGAGAGCGTGATGGCAAGGAACGGAAAACGGTGCCCGTCGAACAGGCGGCCGAACAGCCAGCTTCCGAGCAGACCAGAGCAGCCGAACGCCGTCAGCGTCATAGTGATGGCGCTTGCGTCGACATGCGCGACCTGAGCCAGGAAAGGCTCGATATAGCTATAGCTCGCGTAATAGCCAGTTGCCATGAACACTGTGACCGCATAGAGCGCGATCAGGAACGGGTTCTTGAGCAGCTCGGGCAGTTGCTTGACGGTAAAGCGCTCACCCGCCGACATGGCAGGAAACACGGTCGCCTGGTAAACGACCGCGACAGCAGACAGCACCCCGACCACGGCAAACGTCATACGCCAGCCCACGGCCAGGCCAATGGCGCGGCCGAGCGGCAGGCCGAAGATCTGTGCGATGGAAGAGCCCGTGGCGATCATGCTGATGGCGAGCGCCCCGTGGCGTGTGTCAACCAGGCGCGACGCCATGATCGAGGCGACCGACCAGAACACGGCGTGCGCGCAGGCAACCACCAGGCGCGCGCAGACTAAGATGGGATAGGTCGGTGCCAAGGCGGACAGGAACTGGCTCAGCGAGAACACGGCAAGCACGCCCAGCAGCATCCGCTTGAACTCGAAACGCGAGGCAAACACCATAAGCGGCAGCGACAGCAGCATGACGCCCCAGGCATAGACCGAGATCATGATGCCCGCCTGGGCCTCGGTGAGCGAGAACGATGCGGCGATATCAGTCAAAAGGCCGATGGGCATAAACTCCGACGTGTTGAACACGAACGCACAGCAGGTGAGCCCGACAAGCGGGAGCCACTGCCTGAGCGTGATGCCGTCTTGCTTTGTTTGAGCCATATAGGAAAACCTCTCCGATTATCTTGAGCGATGGGCGATTATAGCAATGAGAAGTCTATAAAATGAGCAACAAAAGAATTCTTGGAAAACGATCGTTAACAGACGGCGCGCCAATTCTGCTTAGAAAGCAAGGTACGCAGGAACTCAATGTCGAAAACGCGGCTTCATCTTCGGGCTATCGCGCCTGCTCGGATACGCACAAGGACACCCCCATGAGCACGTCAATTTCGAGCCAACTCGCAACCGCACAATGAACTAGCAAAAGCAGCATATAAGCAAACGCCCCATAATAAAGTCCCTCATGCACAAGCGCCGTCACTGAAAGTGCCGACGGCAGCGCCGCACTCGAAACTACCCATCCAACAAGAACCTGGATAGCGCAACTTGCAACCAGGTTCCATGCCACCAGCAGCGTTGCGGGACGCGCGATTTCTCTCCAGGAGGAACGAAGCACCGTGACCGAACGCATGATGTAGCGTGGTGCAAACCGAATGCCTCGTAGTCCCCTCTGCTCCACGTCCGCATCTTCAATTAACACGAATACGAACGACGCGGAAAGAAGCGTCACGATTACTGCCACCACAAGCGAGCACAACACCCCGAGCTGACTGCTCGCAAGCGAGGCAAAGGCTACAATTGCCGATAAAATCAAGTGAACCAAATAAATTAGCAGCGCCCCAGAAATCTGGAGGGG
>CABSUD010000083.1:0-5869 GCA_902480795.1 uncultured Collinsella sp.
ACGCCCAAATATGCGGCTGCGAGCGCAAGGCCCGCGGCCGCATTTGTATGTAGGGAGCAGGGGGATCGATATGCTCAACGACCTCTACCATATGCTTGATCCCGTCGCCATCTCGGCGGGGCCCATCACCATCTACTGGTACGGCTTGGCCTATGTGGTCGGAGCTCTGCTCACGGCGGTCGTCATGTACCGCACGCAGCGCCGTTGGGGTTTTGACATTACGGTCGACGACCTGACGAGTGTCGTGGTCGGCGTGGTCTTTGGCCTTATCATTGGCGCCCGCCTGTTCTACGTCATCTTTTACGGCGACGGCTATTATTTGGCCCACCCGCTTGAGATCTTTGCCACCAACGAGGGCGGCATGAGCTTCCACGGTGGCCTGGTCGGCGGCATCTTGGGCGGCATCATCGTGTGCCGTATGTATAAGCTCGACGCATGGACCATTGCCGACCTTGCAGTTATCGGTGCTCCGCTGGCGCTGTGCCTGGGACGTTGCGCCAACTTCGTGAACGGCGAGCTGTGGGGCAAACCGACCGATCTGCCTTGGGGCGTGGTCTTTGGCGGCACCGCGGGCGATATGCCGCGTCATCCCTCCCAGCTCTATGAGGCATTCCTAGAGGGCATCGTGCTCTTTTGCATTCTGCAGGTGCTCAGCCGCAAAAAGCCGCTGCTGCCCCAGGGTACGTTTATGGGCGTGTTCGTGATGGGGTACGGCATCGTCCGCTTCCTCGTTGAGTTCGTGCGCGTGCCCGATGCCCAGCTGGGCTATCTGCTGGGCGGCGTCATCACCATGGGTCAGCTGTTGAGTCTGCCACTCGTGATTGCGGGCCTGGCGCTCATCATCTTTGCTCGTCGCCGCAACCAGCCCCAGCGCATCTACCTCGACGCTTAACCACCAAAAAGTGAACAGGCACCTTTGTGGTGGTTTGCTGGGCAACGATGACAGAACCGTAACGTTTCCCCAGATAAAACCTGCCAAAATAAACCTGTCCCTTTTTGGCAGGTTTCTAGAAAGGCTTTCGGACTGTGAAGGATTCCGACCTCTCCACAACGGCTGCGCGCGACGCTGCCCGCATCGTCTGGTTTAAGCGCTATCCCGCCAAGCAGACGCTCATCGCATTTTTGCTCGCGCTGTTGGCGACCACGGCGTTTTCCATCGATCCCGCCCCGGTGTCGAGCAACGCGGTCTTGGCGATTGACCCCAAAGCCTCGGGCATGCTGTACGTGTGCTACGAGGTGCTCCTCTCGTTTGCCGGCCATACCGACGCGGTCATGCTGCTTGCGCTTGCCTGCCTGCTTACGCTGCCGTTTCGCTACGTATTCTTTGGCCGCGGCGACGCTTGGCGTCCCTCGGTGATCCTTCCGTCGCTGTTCTTTGCCGTCTGCATGGTGTTTGGCCGCAGCTACGACCTCACCGATTCGGCCGAGATCGTGCTCGGCGATAAGGCCCGCATTATCTGTGCCTGGATAGGCGGTGCGGGCTGGATGCTCTTGGCGGTCGTTGCTTTCTACCTGGCTTTTGAGTGTCTAGATTGGTTGAGCTCTCGGCGCATTCCGTTTTCCGAAGCGCACTTTGGCCGCGTATGGCGTGTGGCTCACGCCGTGCTCTCGGTCCATCCCTTTGCCGGGCCCTTCCTGGTGCTTATGGTCGCCTGGGCGCCCACGCTCATCGCTTCGCTGCCTGGCCTTTTTATGGGAGATACGGGTGCGCAGATTCGCCAGTGGTTTAACTACCCCAACGGCACGAGTGACTACCTGCGTCTGCTCAATCCCAATGTGTTGCTCAACGGACATCACCCCGTGGCGCACACGGCTATCATCGGTTCGTGCGTCCAGCTGGGGCTTTCGCTGTTCAATAGCGCCGACGCGGGTCTTGCCATCTACACCTGCGCCCAGTTCGTCATTACGGCCGCCTGCATGGCCTATTCCATCTCGTCGCTGCGCAAGCTGGGCGTGAGCCTGCCGGTCCGCGGCGTGATCTTGCTGTTCTTTGTGTTTATGCCCATGTTCTCCAACTACGCGGCGCTGCTTACCAAAGATGTGCTGTTTGCCGACGCGTTTTTGGTGCTGTTGGTGCAGACCGTGAAGCTCGTGGCCTGCGGCCTGCCCCGTCGCGATGCCAATGCCGAGCGTGCGGGCGAACAGAGGCCCGTGCTCTTTGCGCGCCATGACTGGCTGCTGCTCGCTCTGGGCGCCATGGGTTCCACGTTTCTGCGTAACGGCGGCCTGGTGTTTCCCCTGGCGGCATGCGTAATCGCGGCGGCGTTTTGCGCATGGGACGCGCATGTGGCTCATCGTGCAGCCAGGCAGACTGGTGCTGCGCCTTCGGGCGCCACGCCGCGCTTCCGCTGGGTCGGCGTCCTCGCGGTGCTCGCGCTCTGCCTTGCCTCCAATATGTACTTCACCAAGGTCTTTATGCCGGCGCACGACATCACGCCTGGTTCCAAGCGCGAAATCCTCTCGATTCCGTTCCAGCAGACGGCTCGTTTCGTCCAAAAGCACGACGGCCTCAACTCGGGCGTCAACCCTACGGTTAAGGAGGACGGCACCATCGTGGAGGCTCCTTGCGACGGCTTGGTGACCGACGATGAGCGTGCCGTGATCGACCGCGTGCTCAAGTACGAGAACCTGGGCCGCCGTTACAACCCGGATAAGTCGGACGCCGTCAAAAATTGCTTTAACGAGTATGCCTCGCAGGAGGACATCAAGGCCTATTTTGAGGTGTGGGCCCAGATGTTCAAAAAGGATCCCGAGTGCTATATCTCGGCGCTCATCAATAACTACTACGGCTACTTTTATCCGAGTGCCCGCGATGCGTGGGTCTACAGCACGGCGCGCAGTGCCGAGATTATGGCGAAGCCCGATAACCTCAAGTACTTTGACTTCCATCCGGTCGATAGCAAGGTCGTGCGCTGGTGCGACCACCTGATCAACCTGTATCGCGTGGCAGTACAACGCATCCCGTTTATCTCGCTCACCATGAGCTCGGCCACCTATGTATGGATCATGATCGCCGTGGTGGTCTATCTGTTACGTCGTCATTCGTGGCGCGGGCTGGCCATTTGGGTGCCGCTGCTGGGCGTGCTCGCCGTGTGCCTGATCGGTCCCTGCAATGGCTCGACCTACATGCGCTACCTGTATCCGGTCATCGCCTGCATGCCCTTTGCCATCGGCGCCACCATCACCCGCAGTGACCTCCTCTGGTCCTAATTTGGTGCATTGGGGTCAGGTTGCTTTGCACCAAAGGGTGGCATCATCACGACGCCTTCATTTTGGGGTTTATCTCGCAGGCCAGTAGGTATATCATAACGACGTTTGTTTATATTGCCCGAGCATCTGCGCTGGGCTTTAGGTCGAAACCGATAGGAGACACGTATGTCCGGACACTCTAAGTGGGCCACAACCAAGCATCGTAAGGGCGCGCAGGACGCCAAGCGTTCCGCCCTCTTCTCCAAGCTGAGCCGCAACATCACCGTTGCTGCCCGTCTCGGCGGCGACCCGCTGCCCGAGAACAACGCCAGCCTTGCTGCTGCCGTTGCCAAGGCCAAGGCTCAGTCTATGCCCAAGGACAAGATCAAGTCCGCTATCGACAAGGCCTTCGGTTCGGGTGCCGATGCCGCCGTCTACGAGAACATCGTGTACGAGGGCTACGGCCCCGCCGGTGTCGCCGTCTACGTTGACTGCCTGACCGACAACCGCAACCGCACCGCCGCTGATGTCCGTTCCGCCTTCTCCCACGCTGGTGGCAACCTGGGCACCTCCGGCTCCGTCGCCTTCCAGTTTGAGCGCAAGGGCCAGATCGTTGTTGCCAAGGAGATCCTGGACGAGAACGCCAAGAAGGAGACCATGATCGCCAACGGTGCTGCCGGTGACGAGGATGAGTTTATGATGGCGATCGCCGAGGCCGGTGGCGAGGACTACGAGGACGCCGGCGAGGAGTGGATCGTCTGGACTACTGCCAACGAGGTCATGGCTGTCTCCAAGGCGCTCGAGGAGCAGGGCGTCCAGGTCAAGGGCTCCGAGACCACCATGGTCCCGACCACCCCGACCGAGGTCTCCGGTACCGACGCCAAGAAGGTCCAGCGCCTCATCGACCGTCTCGAGGAGCTCGACGACGTCCAGGACGTCTACAGCACCATGGACATGACCGACGAGGTCATCGCTGCCCTCGAGGAGGAGTAGCGCCCGCATGGGTTAAGCCGTGCATATCTGGGCATAATGAAGCGAGCATGCAAGCCTCGTGGAATAGATGAGCCGGATCCGCGTGCGTATAGCACCGGACCCGGCTCTTTTATAATGATGCGAACCGTTTTGCATTCTGTGGACCGAAACCTGAAGGGAGCGCGCGTGCGCGTACTCAAACGAGCCCTAGCGATCGTGTATCTTGCCGCCGCCATCGTGGCGCTGGGTACGCTTGTCTGCCAGTTCTGGGGACCGTATACGTATCGCTTTATGCTGCTGTTGCGTGACACCATGCCTCGCGTCGTCGTTACGGTGTGCGCCGCTATCGTGGCGCTTGGCGTGCTCATCGGTTTTTTCCGCCTGATGTTCGCGCGTCGCGAGCCGTCCTGCGTGCATCCGGCAGGGGAGCGCAATATCGAGGTCACGCTCGCAGCGCTTTCCTCGTGCGCCCGTGCCGCGGCGGAGTGCGATGATCGCGTGATGGTTGAGCATATCGAGGCGCGCGTTCAAGGCTCCGACGAGTCGCGCGTTCGTTTTAAGGTCGAGGCCATCGCACTCGACGACCGGGACGTGGCCTCTCAAGCTATCGCGATGCAGCAACGCATCGAGGAGGCCTGCGACACCATGCTCGGCACGCCGGGCACGACCGCGCGCGTCCGTTTTTTGCCGTCCAAGACTACCGTCCAGACCGTGGAGGTTTCCGGTGAGTGATACCAACCAAGACAAGACCGCCCGTACGCCGCGCTTGACGATCGACCAGAACGCTACGCCGGCAGGCGAGTCCGCCGACACCAAGCCCGAGGCCGGCGAGCAGCACGACAGCGCCGCCAACGACTTTGACGAGGCCATGGGTCTCATCAAGGGCACAGGTGCTGCCATCTGGAGCTACGCCGTACGCCATCCCAACACCACGCTCGGCGCCGTCGCTGGCTTTATCCTCGCCGTGTTGGTGCTCACGCTCGGCCTCTGGGACACGCTCGTCATTGCATTCTTCGTGCTGATCGGCGCCGTGATCGGCCAAATTCGCGACGGCGAAAACGGGATCGTCAACTTCTTCGGCCGTCTGTTTAGCGGCCGCTAATATGTATTCGACTGTCGCATCCGCGGCAGGCATAAGGAGGAACCATGGCTTTTAACACGAAGGTCGATGTAGCCGATACCGAGCTCGAGGCGAACGAGGCCATCGCCGATGCCGGGGACGTGACGCTCGAGGACGAGGCGCTCGTCGAGGCCGAGTCCGATGTGGATGAGGATGACGAGGAAGCGGACGAGTCCGAGGACTCGCTGACCTATTCCAACGGTGTGATCGAGAAGATCGTTGCCATGGCCACCCGCGAGGTTCCGCACGTTCTGGGCATGAAGGGTAACCTCATGCATTTTGTGCAGGAGCAGTTTGGTGCCGAGAATCTGACCAAGGGCGTGACGGTCGAGGTCACCGATGACAATCGCGTGGTCGTCAACATCTCCGTCATTATCGAGTACGGCGCCTATGCGCCCGCGATCTTCGACGATGTCAAGGCGCGTGTCACCGAGCGCCTTGCCGCGATGACCGGCCTTGAGGTGGCGGGCGTCAACCTGCGTATCGAGGACGTCATCACCCCCGAGGAGTACGAGCACCGCACCAGCCAGCACGAGTAACCTTCCAAAAAGAGACAGGTTTGTTTTGGCAGGTTTTATCTGCGAAAAC